>NZ_JBAWAC010000001.1:0-4437 GCF_049589095.1 Haladaptatus sp.
ACGAACTCATCGCCGACCTCGGCCTGGAGGACGAAGTCATCGAAGCCGGGGACACGAAGTTGTTCGTCTACGCGAACGGCGCGCTCCGTCGCGCGCCGTTCTCCATCGAGGAGTTCGGCACCACCGACCTGCTGTCGTGGAGGGGCAAACTGGACGTACTGGAGGAGCCACAAACCGATCCGGTGGACCCCGAGGAAACTGCCGCAGAGATGTTCACGCGGAAGTTCGGCGAGGAAGCGTACGAGAACCTCATCGGCCCGCTGTTCGGCGGAACGTACGGTTCACTCCCACATCGAATGCCGGTCAAGCATTCGCTCTCCGGCGTCATACGAATGGAGGAAAAGTACGGCGACCTGCTGACACCCGTCCTCAAACGCGCGATGGCCGACGGCAGTTCCGCCCCGGCGATGACCTTCGAGGAGGGCGTCCAACGGCTTCCGGAGGCGCTCTACGACGTCCACGAGGAGAACGCCCATCTGGAAACGCCAGTTACCGAAATTCGGGAGCAGGGAGAGGAATTCGTCCTCGAAACCGACGACGAGTCGCTCGACGTGGACGACGTGGTCGTCACCGCGCCCGCCGATGTGAGCGCCGACCTCCTGTCGAATCTCAGCGACGCGGCAGAATCGCTCCGAACGCTGAACTATAATCCGCTCGCGTTCGTGCACCTCCGAGCCGATTCCGACCGGGACGGCTTCGGCTATCAAGTGCGCCACGACGAAGGACTCGACACGCTCGGCGTCTCGTGGAACGCGAGCATGTTCGGACGGACCGGGAAGGCGGAAAACGGTGAAAGTGGAGTGTACACCGTCTTCCTCGGCGGGATGAAGAACCCGGGACTGCTCGAAGAGAGCGACGGGACGCTCGGAGAAATTGCAGCGACGGAATTCGCCGACGTGATGGGAAGCGACGCCGAGGTGCTGAGCGTTCACAAACTCCACCGGGGATTCCCGGCCTACGACGAGTCGTGGGACGCGCTGGATGAATTCGAAACGCCGGACGGAATCCACCTCGCCACGAACTACACCGCGCGGATGGGTGTCCCGAGCCGAATTCGGGAGGCGAAGGCGTTGGCGGGGCAGTTAGCGGAGTAACTACTGAATGTCGGCTTTTTCGAACCGCCAATTCTGTGAATGAGAACAAAATTTCCTATCGTTCGACTTCCTTCGCCGCCTCGACGAACGCCTGTGCGTTCTCGACCGGCGTCGTCCGGTCGATGCCGTGGCCGAGGTTGAGGATGTGGCCCGAGTCGCCCGCCTTCTCGATCACCTCGTGTGTCTTCTCCTTGACGAACTCCGGACTGCCAAGCAGGTAGGAGGGGTCGAGATTACCCTGAACCGGCGTGTCGCCCAACTGCTCGCGGGCGTCGGCCATGTCGATGGTCCAGTCGAGGCCGACCACGTCAGCGCCCGATTCGGCGAGCAGGTCGAGTTTGCCGCCGGGGTGGCGCGCGAAGACGATGGAGGGCACGTCGATGGCGTCGAAGATGCGTTGGTGGAGCGGCAGGACGAACTCCCGGTAGTCGTCGGGGGTCAACACGCCCGACCACGTGTCGAACACCTGTATCACGTCCGCGCCCTGTTCGGCTTGGTATTCGACGTACTCCACCACCACGTCGGTGAAGATTTCGAGGAGGTCGCGGAACGCTTCGGGGTGGTTCGTCCGGAACCGACGGATCGGTTTCCGCGACGTGGGTTCGTCGCCGACGACGTACGAGGCGAGCGTGTACGGCCCACCGGAGAAACCGATGATGCTCGTTTGATCGCCGATGCTGTTCTGGAGTCTGGTGAGCAGTTTTCCGACGTAGTCGATTTCGGTGGCGACGTCGGTGAATGCCGTCGGAACGTCGTCCGGACTGTCGACGGGATTCGAGACGACCGGACCGACGCCGCTCTCGATGTGGTACTCGAAGCCGAGGGGTTCGAGGACGGTGAGGATGTCCGAAAACATGACGAGACCGTCCGGTTCGAACAACTCCCACGGCAGAAGGGTGATTCGCTCGGCCACCTCCGGCGTCTTGATGGCCTCTTTGAAGGAGTAGTCGCTTCGGATGTCGCGGTACTCCGGGATGTATCGTCCGGCCTGCCGCATCAACCAGACCGGCGGGCGTTCGGTACGTTCGCCGCGCGCGGCTCGAACCAACAGGTCGCTCATGGCTCGAAATTGGCCGGATAGCGTCTAAGCGTTTCGACTCTTCAGGCCGAGGCGTCGTAGCCAGCGTCCTGAACCGCGGCGACGAGATCGTCAGTGTTCGCGTCGCCCTCGACGGTCGCAGTCCCGGCCTCGTGGTCGGCGTTGGCGTCGGAGACACCCGAGACGTCTTCGAGCGCTTCGACGACGTTCTGTTCACAACCGCCACAACTCATTCCGTCAACGTCGATGGTTTCGACCATACACCAGCATACTCACCGCTTACTTTTTTCGATTTCGGGAAAAATCCGAAGGTAGCCAACGGAACGAGGTAAGGGGAGATAGCCGCCGTTTCCGTTCGATACCGAACTGACATCGGATGGATGCCGGAGGAATTCCAGATGAATCAGATAATTCGTTTTTTAAACAAGTGAAATTTTGTATTCATCCGAATATATATTCGAAGTCACCGGCAGAGATTCGTGATGATAAAAACTGTTTTCCACCTATAACACGAAGAACAGCACAATGCGACAACTCGACGACACTGACCGGGAGATCATCCGGTTGCTCGTAGAGGACGCACGCCGCCCTTACAACGAAATTGCCGACACGGTCGGTCTCTCCCCGCCGACGGTCTCCGACCGCGTGGACCGCCTTCAGGAGATCGGAATCATCCGCCGATTCACCACGGATTTGGATCAGGGAATCCTCATCGACGGACTCGCGCTGCTCATCACGATCAACGCCAAACCGGGCCACGTCGATGCCATCAAGGGGTCGCTCGGGTCGTTCGACGGGGTCGAACACATCTTCGTCACCGCCGACTCGCACGTCGTTTGTAAGGCGAACCTCCACGAACGGGCGGTCGAAACGCTGCTCTCGGACGCCGTCGAAGGCGAAGCCGTCCGCGATTACGACGTCCAGTTGCTCGTGGACGAGGAGTGGAACCCGCAACCGGGAACCATCGAGTTCGCCCCCGACTGCGTGGAGTGTGGTAACACCGTCACGAACGAGGGCGAATCGACGCGCATCGAGGACGAACTGTATCACTTCTGCTGTTCGTCGTGTAAATCCCAGTTCGCCGAGCGGTACGAGCGCCTGCAGGAGGGCGTGGCCGACTGACGGAGCGGTTACATAAATCCGTTTCAGGGAAGGGTTTTGATGCCATGTGACAATATGCCAACCATGGCAACGAAAGGTTCGTTCGTCCGAGTCGCTGACGCGGACGAACTCCGAGATGACAGCCCGCAGATCGTACAGGCGAACGGCCACTCCATCGGGCTATTTTTCCACGAGGACGAGTTCTACGCGATAGATAACCGCTGCCCGCACATGGGTTTCCCACTGACGAAAGGATCGGTGGACGACGGCGTCCTCACCTGCCACTGGCATCACGCGCGATTCGAGATGTCCTGTGGGGATACCTTCGATCCGTTCGCCGACGACGTGCAGACCTACCCCGTCGAGGTCCGGGACGGCGAGGTGTACGTCCAACCGAACCCGCCGCGGACGGAACCGCCCGAGGAGCACTGGCGCAACCGTCTCGAACACGGGTTACAGGAGAACATCGACCTCGTGGTCGCCAAAGCTGTCATCGGGTTGGAGTCCGAAGGCGTCCCGTCCACCGTCCCGGTGGAACTCGGGGCGGAGTTCGGCACCCACTATCGACAGGCCGGATGGGGACGAGGGTTGACGACGCTCGGCGTGATGGCGAACCTGTTGGACGACGTGCGGGCGGAGGACCGTCGGCGGGCGCTCTACGTCGGACTGACCGAAGTCGCCGACGAGTGTTCGGGCGAACCGCCGTTCTTCGTTCAGGAGTCGCTTTCGACCGAGGACATTTCGGCAGAGCGACTGACCGAGTGGTTCCGCGACAACATCGAGGTGCGGGACTCGGACGGAGCGGAACGCGTACTCAGGGCCGCAATCGGCGAAGGACTGGACGAGTCGAAAATCGTGGGAATGCTCGTCGCCGCCGTCACCGACCACCTCTACCTCGGCACCGGTCACCGACTGGACTTCATCAACAAGGCGTTCCAGACGCTGGACCACGTCGGGTGGGAGCACGCGGACGACGTGCTCCCCAGCCTCGTTCCGGGGCTCGCGTCGGCGAACCGGGCGGAAGAGAACTCCTCGTGGCGGCAACCCATCGACGTGGCGGAATTGTGTTTCGACGCCGCCGACGAACTGCCGGAGTTGCTCGAAACGGGGGAGGGAGAGACGTGGACGGAACCCGACGACTTCGTCGAAACTCTCCTCGGCGAGGACCCGCACGCCATCATGGACGCGATCACGGGCGCAATC
>NZ_JBAWAC010000002.1:0-4547 GCF_049589095.1 Haladaptatus sp.
GTGATGAGGACGACGACGCCCACCGGCGTGAACTGGAAGATACCGAGCGAGCGCCCCAACAGTTGCTGTGCGAGGCCGCTCGCCAGCAGGTTCGTGGAGGTACCGATAAGGGTGAGCGTGCCGCCGAGCATGGCCGCGTAGGAGAGCGGAATCATCAGTTTCGACGGCGACGTGTTGCCCCGATGGGCGAGGTCCGAGGCGAAGGGCACGAGCAGGGCGACGACCGGCGTGTCGTTGATGAACCCCGACACGGACCCGGCGATGCCGACCGTCGCGAACACCTGTCTGAACTGGCTGTCGCCGACGACACCCGCGACGCGATGGCCGAGCAGTTGTACCGCGCCCGTTTGGCGCACGCTCTCGCTGAGGATGAGCATGGCGAGGACCGTGATCGTCGCCTCGTTGGAAAACCCGGAGAGTCCCTCCGTCGGCGACACGCGTGTCCAGTGGCCGAACACCATCAGGAGGACGAGGATGATGAGCGCCGTCACGTCCACTGGAAACAACTCGGTGACGAAGAGGACGAACGCGAGGAGGATGATTCCCAAGACGACGAGCATACTGTTCGTTATCGGTGGAATTTGAACTCCTGTTTGAAGCGGAACCAACATTCATACACCTCCGTGGACGCGCCGCACCGCTCACGTGCCACCCCACTGTTCATTCGACGGAACCGGACAAATCCCTACCTCAATCGTTCACAGTGTGACGACAAAATCCATCGAGCAGGCTCGTTGGTGTATCGTGGCGTCCGCGTACCGGGGGAAATCGATTGAAGTCCATCGCCGTCGAATCCCACGACGATGGACGATTCGATCCTCATCCCGACTGACGGCGCGGAGACGACGGACGCGGCCATCGAGCACGGGTTACGACTCGCGGCGAAAACCGGCGCGACGGTCCACGCGCTGTACGTCATCGACATGCCGCAACTGGGCGTGGCGAACGCCGACGAGGGGCTTTCCGGCCTCGTCGATCTGCTCGAAGAGGAAGGGAAAGCGGCGACGGCCGCAGTCGCCGAGCGCGCGCGCGAGTACGACGTCCCGGTGACGGAAGCGATGGAGGCGGGCGTTCCCTTCCGGGAAATCCTCGACTACGCCGACGACCACGACGTCGGCCTGATTTCGATGGGGACCGGCAAACACGGTCGCCTCGAATCCTACGTCGTCGGAAGCACGGCGCGCAAAGTGAGTCGGCTCTCGGAGTGTCCCGTCTTGACGGTTCGGACGACGGACGAACCGACGACGACGGAGTACGAGAACGTCCTCCTTCCGATCGACGGAACCCAAGGATCGGAGCGAGCAATCGACGAATGTGCCGAGTTCGCCGCCGAGTACGACGCGTTCGTCCACGTCCTCTACGTCATCGATTCGCGGGTCGCCCGGTCGGGGTCGCTCATGGAACTCATGGAGAGCGAGAGCAAGCGCGCCTGCGGTGACGCCGTCTCGCGGGTCACGAGCGAGGGCGCACAGGCCAGACAGGAAACCCGTCACGGACGCCCCGCCGAGCAAATCCTCGACTACGTAGACGACCACGACGTAGACTGCATCGTCATGGGCACCCACGGTCGAACCGGCATCGACCGGTTCGTGATGGGAAGCGTGGCCGAGACGGTACTCCGACGGGCGACGATTCCCGTGCTCACCGTGCGCGATTCGGGCGAGGAGTGACCGCGCCGATTCGTTTTTATCCCATCACATTGACGGTTCGGTAATGACCGATTTGGCAACCAAGAGCGGATTCCAATCCTTTGGGCTCACCACGCTCTTCGTCTTCGGTCTCGGAGTCGTGACGTTTCTTGCCGGGAATTTGACGCTTGCAGTTGTGTTTTGGATACTCATGGTTCTCCCAGTCACGCTGTCTATTGTATCAAGAGATTGGGGGGATGACGAACGATCCGCTCGTTTCACGGACACTCGATACGACGAGTCGAAACGAAATTCACCGGAATCGTCTTTTCCAGAGTCGTCGCGTCCCACACACGCGACGGACGAGGCACTCGCCTATCTCCGCCGTCGGTACGCCGACGGAGCGGTTAGCGAAGCCCAATTCGAACGCGGCATCGAACGACTGCTCGCCGCCGAGGGAAGCCAGGACGAGGCGGTCGTCGCGCTCCGGAACCGGTACGCTCGCGGCGAACTCACCGACGAGCAGTTCGACCGGAAGTACGACCGACTGCGAGCGACGAGCACCGTCGAAAATGCCGAAGAATCGATCAAACGGGGCGCGTTCTCCAGGAACGAGTACGAGACGGAATCGTGACGAATACGCGACGGAGTCGTAAGTTGTTACGAGACGACAAGACATATAGCCAATCGTTTCGACCGTCTCTCATGGCCGGAATTCACATCGTCATTCCGTGGTTCCTCGCGATTCCGCTCGCCGTTATCTGTGCCGTTTGGATATATCGAGACGCGAAAGGCCGCGGTATGGAGACGGCAGACATGTGGGCCGTCGGCATGTTTCTCGCCTTTTTCATCCCGCCGCTCATCGGTGCCATCATCGTCTACGCCTTCTACCTCCGGAAACGGAAGCCACGGCGTGGGCATCCCTACGCGGTGCCCGGGGAGTAACGAACCCGTGTCGAAGTGGTGTTGATTCGAGTGTGCGACGGTTTCTCCCGGTCGGGCAATCCTTATCCTCCATCCCGGAAAACCTCGGGTCACCATGTCGAACTCGGACCACGAAATCTATCCGATGCCGCTGTTTCCGCAGTTGACCGTCTCGAACGTCGAGGAATCCACGGCGTGGTACGAGACGCTGGGATTCGAGGTCATCTACTCGATGCCCGTGATGTCCCACGTTCGGTACCGCAAGTATGCCGACATCATGCTCGTCGCGGAACGGGACAACGGGGACGAGGAATCCGCGTCTGCAGACGCGGATTCCTCGCAAACACCCGCTCGCGGCCGCGGCGTCGTCACGTACATCACCGTCGAGGACGAGTCCGTCGACGACGTGACGAATCGGGCCGAGGAGAACGGAATTGAGATTTCCGTCCCGCCCCACGAGACGAACTGGAACACGCGCGAAACGACGGTTCACGACCCGGACGGCTACGAACTCGTTTTCTCGGAGCGGGCCGAGGTAGGAAGAGAGTTGGATGAGGTTATGGGGTCGGTCGAGGAGTAGTACTGTGCCGTCGAACGACACGCCTTTCCTGCCGCCCGAGAAATCCACGGGCATGGACAGAAAGCGGGAGCTTTCGAGCATCGACCTCGCCGCGGTCTCGCGGGAGTTGAACTCCTTCGAGGGTGCGAAGGTCGATAAAGCGTATCTCTACGGCGACGACCTGTTACGCCTGAAGATGCGCGATTTCGACCGCGGTCGCCTCGAACTGCTCGTGGAAGTGGGCGAGATAAAACGCGCCCACACAGTCGCACCGGAACACGTCCCGCCCGCGCCGGGCAGGCCGCCGAACTTCGCCATGATGCTCCGAAACCGCCTTTCGGGGGCGGACTTCGCGGGCGTCGATCAGTTCGAGTTCGACCGCATCCTCCAGTTCCACTTCAAACGCGAGGACGGCGACACGACCATCGTCGCGGAACTGTTCGGACAGGGCAACGTCGCCGTGCTGGACGAGAACAACGAAGTCATCGACTGTCTCGACACCGTGCGGCTCAAATCCCGTACCGTCGCGCCGGGGTCCCAATACGAGTTCCCCAGTTCGCGGGTGAACCCGCTCGACATCGACTACGAGGAGTTCGAGTTCCGGATGAACGACTCGGACACCGACATCGTGCGGACGCTGGCGACGCAACTCAACTTCGGCGGCCTGTACGCCGAGGAAGTGTGTACCCGTGCGAGCGTCGAGAAGGCGAAGGACATCGCGGACGCGACCGAGGAGGAGTACGAACGCGTCTTCGCCGCTATCGAACGACTCAAAGAACCGCTGGAGACCGGCGACTTCGACCCGCGCGTCTACTACGAGGACGACGTGCGCACCGACGTGACGCCGTTCCCGCTCGAAGAGTACGAGGACAGGGACTCGGAGGCGTTCGACTCGTTCAACGCGGCCGTTGACGACTACTTCACCAACCTCGATCTCTCCGAGAACGAGGACGCGGGCGAACCGCAGAAGCCGGATTTCCAAGCCCAGATCGAGAAACAACAGCGCATCATCGACCAACAGGAGGGCGCTATCGAGGGCTTCGAACAGCAGGCGGACGCCGAGCGCGAGAAGGCCGAACTGCTGTACGCCAACTACGGCTTCGTGGACGAAATCCTCTCGACGGTGCGGAGCGCCCGCGCCGAGGACACGCCGTGGGCCGACATCGAAGCGCGGTTCGAGGAAGGTGCCGAGCGCGGCATCGAACAGGCCGAGGCCGTGCAGGGAATCGACCCGAGCGAAGGAACCGTCACGGTTCGAATCGACGACACCGACGTCACGTTGTTCCCGGACGACGGCGTCGAGAAGAACGCCAACCGCCTCTATCAGGAGGCTAAGCGAATCGAGTCCAAAAAGGAGGGCGCGTTGGCCGCCATCGAGGATACCCGCGAGGAGTTGGAGGAGGTCAAACAGCGCGCCGAGGAGTGGGAAGCCGAAC
>NZ_JBAWAC010000003.1:0-15481 GCF_049589095.1 Haladaptatus sp.
CCGCGACCAGAGTCCACCGTCCGGCGAGGTCACCGACGAAATCGAGCGTCTGATGGTCGGGCAAATCGAGGACCAGTTCGACCCGACCAACGGCGGGTGGGGCGACGACGCGAAGTTCCCGCTCCCGCGGACCGTCGAGTTCGCGCTGAAACGCGACCGCGAGCGCGCCCTTTCCACCCTCTCGCCGATTACGGCGAACCTCTACGACGACTACGAAGGCGGCTTCTTCCGTTACGCCGGAACCAACGATTGGAACGACATCCACCGCGAGAAGATGCTCGACTTGAACGCCGCGCTCCTGCGCACCTACGCGAACGCCTACCTCTACACGGGCGAGGACCGCTACCGCGACCCCGCCGCGAAGACCGTCGAATACCTGACGACGACGCTCTGGGAGGGCGACGCCTTCGGCGGCAGCCAGCAACCCGGCGACGGCTACTACGAGGGCGACGCGAGCGACCGCGAGAGTCGGGAGGCACCACCCGTCGATTTCACCGCCTTCGCCGACCGCAACGCGCTCGCCGCGGACGCGCTGCTCACGTACGCCGCCTACACCGACGACGAACACGCGCGACGGTACGCCGAACGAACCCTCGAATTCCTCTCGGCGTTCGTCGAAAACGGTGCGGTCGTTCACTACCGCGACGGCAACGAGGTGGGCGAACGCGGCCTGCTCGCCGACCACGCCCACGTGACGCGAGCCTTCGTCACCGCCGCACAGGTTCTCGGCGGCGACGAGTACCTCGAAACCGCGCGAGCGGTCGCGGATCACGCCATCGAAACGCTCCAAGCCGACGACGGTGCGTTCGTCGACGGGCCGCGTGAAGGGCCGGGACTGCTCGACCGTGAACTTCGCCCCGTCGATGACAACGCCGTCTTGGCAGACGCGCTGGTCGATTTGACCGTCCTGACGGGGGATTCGTCGTACGAGGAGGCCGCACGCGAGGCGGTCGGCGCGTTCGCGGGTGCGGCGGACCGAATCGGCGTGCAGGTCGCGGGCTACGCGACGGCCGCCTCCCGACTGTGCAGGCCACCCCTCCAAGTCGTGGTTGCCGACGAACCGGGGTCGGACCTACACCGTGCCGCGCTTCGACTCGCCGACCACGAGAAAGTCGTCGTCCTCACGCCTGACGGCGAGTACGAGCGGGGAACCGCTCGACTCGTCGACGGCGAGAACGAATCCGATCCGGCGACTTCTCCGGCGGAGCTGAGTGAACTGGCATCAAGTTTCTTTTGAGCAATATTTGCGAAAAGGATACTCTGTCCAGTTGGGGCACATAAAACGCACGTAGAGTTTATATACTGTCGGGCTAATGTCAACAGCTATGGCAAGTCTTCGCGATTTGGGTCTCTCCGAGTACGAAGCGCGTGCGTATCGAGCGCTCTTGAACACGGGACCGACGACGGCGAAGGACCTCTCTCGGGTGAGCGACGTTCCGATGGGGCGGATTTACGACGTGCTCAACAGCCTGGAGACGCACAACCTCGTGCGAAGTCAGAGCGCGAGTCGCCCGAAGAAGTACGTCGCCGTCGAGCCGACCACCGCGCTCGACCGACTACTGGACGACAAACTGGACGAACTGAACGCGAAGGCCGACCAGTACGAGGACATCGTGGACGATTTGAGCACCGAACTCGACGCCGTGGACCCGCCGATAGAGGAGGGCTTCTGGACGGCGGCGGTCGGTCCGGACGATTCGCTCGAACTCCTCATCGAGCGCTTGGATGCCGCGGAACGCCGCATCGTCATGGTCGCCGGTCGGGTGTCGCCGACGTTCGACATCGGCAACGTCGGGGACACCGTCGCGGAGCACCTCGAAACGGCTCTGTCACGGGGCGTGGAGGTATCCGTCCTCCTGTCGCCGGAACTCGTCAGCACGCTCCCCGAGAGCGTCGGTCGGCGATACGCCGACACGCTGTCGGACCATCCGAAGTTTTCGGTCCGAACGACTGCGGAACTCGACGGGACGTTCAACCTCATCGACGACCTCGAAGTCTGTATCGAGGTGGCGAACCCGCTCTCGCCCGGCGAGGCGTTCGCCATGATCGACCTGAAAGACCCCGAGTTCGCGGCGAACGTCAACAACCAGTTCTCCTCCCGCTGGGAGACCGCCGAACCGCTTCACTTCTGAGCGGTCGAATCAACCCTTCTGATTCGTTTTCGAGAGTGTTCGATACTCGCGTGATTGCAGTTACCGAGGGGGAGTCTTCGAACATTCGCTGCCGAACTCGCTCGACGCGCCCAATGAAACAACGTACCACAGTCCCATCTCAGCAGTGACACGTGTCGTTCTCACGTACGATGGTCGTCTCACCCGTTTCAGTGTCGTAGTTGACCTCGTTGATGGCACAGTTCGATTGTGGCTGATCCAGGATTGCCTCTGGGATGTCGAAGCCCTTGAGATACCCGAGAATCAGGCGGATGGGGCCACCGTGAGCGACAATGAGGATGGTTTCTACCGGTTCGCTTTCAACTAACAGCCTCTCCCATCCCTCAAGCACCCGTTTGCGAACTTCGACAAGACTCTCCCCGCTGTCCGGTGTTTCGTACGCCGCTTCGAGACCGGCCTGTTGGAGGGCGTACTCGGGAAACCGTTCGAACCAGTCGTTTGCCGGGAGCCCCTGAAACACCCCCCAATCGCGTTCCCGCCAATTCGAGTCGAACGTTACAGGGGCATCGACGTAGTCCCGAAGCAGTTCCGTCGTCTCTCTCGTCCGATGGAGGTCCGAAGACTGAATCCTATCGATATCGTATCTCCGATTTAGGTTTTTACCGAGCCGTCTGGCCTGATCCCGACCCAGTTCTGTAAGTGGTGTGGGTGCCCACCCCTGCATGCGATGCTCGCGGTTCCACGCAGTCTCACCGTGCCGGACGACGACGACGGTTGTCATGTTCGTACTTGTTTCAACCGATGACAAGTACGTTTTCACATGGCACCCGTCCCACCTCCGCCATGATGGGTCACGACATCGTTTACGAACTGCTAGATTCGCGCCACCTGTTCGAGACGGTCGTCGAAACCTATCGCTGATAGTCCTGTGAGCGTTCGAACGGGAGAAGAGCGACGTCGTCCCCTTTCTCACTCCCGTTTGGCGAGACCGACGAGGTGGCCCGCTTCTTCGAGCACGATTTCACCGACACCCAATCTAACGGCGTTCTCGCTCCCGGGCAGACAGAAGACGACGGTCCCGTCCGCGGTACCCGCGGTCGCTCGCGTGCCGACGGTCTTCGTCCCGATTTCGTCGTAGGAGAGCGTCCGGAACAGTTCGCCGAACCCGGGCAGTTCCTTCTCGAACAACGCCGAAACCGCCTCGATGGTTACGTCGTCGGGCGTGACGCCGGTGCCGCCAGTCGTGACGACGACGTCCGTGTCGCCGCGCCCGACGATGTTGTTCACCGTCTTCTGCACGCGGTCGTGGTCGTCGGCGACGAGTTCACGCGTCACGACGTCGTGACCCGCCTGCTCTACCAGGACCTTGATGGCATCTCCTGCTGGGTCGTCGTCGACCGACCGCGAGGTCGAAACGGTGACGACGGCGAAGCCGAGTTCGTCCACGTCGTGAGCGTGATGGTCGTGACCATGATCGTCGTGAGCGTGGTGGTCATGACCGTCGTGACTGTGGTCGTGGCCGTTGCTGTGGTCGTGGTCGTTATCATCGTGGCCATCGTGTCCGTGACCGTGTTCGTGTTCGTCAGTTTCGCTTTGCTCGTCGTTCCCGTCGTGATCCGTCATACCGTTACTTCGACACGCCAGCGCAAAAGTTCACACGGGCCCGCGCTTTGAATACTATTTTAGTGTTCGCGCCCGACGTGCCATGCATGAAAGCCGTCCAGTTCTCGGAGCACGGCGGGATGGAGGTTATCGAGTACGACGAATTCCCGGACCCGGAACCCGACCGGGACGAGGTTCTCGTCGATATCAAGGCGGGCGCGCTGAACCACTTGGATGTGTGGACGCGCCGCGGACTCCCCGGCATCGACCTCGACATGCCTCACATCCCCGGCAGCGACGGGGCGGGCGAAGTCGTGGAAGTCGGCGAGGACGTGACCCGGTTCGAACCCGGCGACCGCGTCGCCCTCTCGGCGGGCGTCAGTTGCGGTAAATGCGAGTTCTGCCGTCACGGCGAACATTCGATGTGTGTGGGCTACCACATCATCGGCGAGCACGTCCGCGGCGTGCACAGCGAAATGGCGGCCCTTCCCGAGGACAATCTACTCCCGGTTCCTGAAGGCGTTTCGTGGGAGACGGCCGCGGCGGCACCGCTCGTCTTCCAGACGGCGTGGCGGATGCTCATCTCGCGTGCGGAACTCACGGCGGGCGAACACGTCCTCGTGCTGGGCGCGTCCGGCGGCGTCGGTCACGCGGCGGTCCAAATCGCGGACTACGCCGGAGCGACCGTCTACGCGACGGGCAGCAGCGAGGAGAAACTCGAACACGCTCGCGAGTTGGGTGCCGACCACGCCATCGACTACGAGGACGAGAACTTCGCCAAACGAATCCGCGAGTTGACCGACGGGCGCGGCGTGGACGTCGTCGTGGACCACATCGGCGCGGCAACGTGGCAGAACTCGCTCAAGGCGCTCGCCAAAGGCGGGAAAATCGTCACCTGCGGCGCGACGACGGGCGGACAGCCGGAGACCGACATCAACCGCATCTTCTGGAATCAGCTCTCGGTCATCGGCTCCACGATGGCGAGCCTCGGCGAGGCGAGCGACGTGATGGAACTGGTGTGGGACGGCACGTTCGAACCCGCGATTCGGGAAGTCCTCCCGATGAGCGAGACAGCACGCGCCCACGAGATGCTCGAAAATCGGGAAGGCTTTGGTAAAGTGGTGGTAAAACCCGATAGCGAGCTATGACGACGGAGCACACCAAAACGAGGGAGTTCGGACGGAGCGGATGGATCCTAGTCGCGGCGATCATACTGGCGTTTATCGTGTCGCCGCTGCTCATCTACCTCCACCCGCCGTACCTCCCGTTCAAATTCGCCTATCTCATCCTGCCGATGATCCCGGCGCTGGCGCTCGGCGCGCTATCGGTGTGGTCGGCCCAGGAGCGGGAATAAATCACACGACGAGCGGAATCCGAGCGACGAATCGAACGTCGTTGTATTCATCGTTTGACACTCACGCTCTGTTTTGGAACAGACATCAAGGTTGTTTCCTTCCACATTTCAGGAGATTATTCCCACACATTCGGTGTTGAGTGCAATATCTCCACCCGAATACCACGGAAAAGAGTAACTTCGTGAATGCACAAATTTTTCAGGGTGTGGGAGAATCACACACAAGATGAGCGTCATCGACGTTACTGCTCGGGACGATAGAACGACACACCGGCAAGTGGAACTCAAACTGTGGCATCCGGGGTGCTGGACGCTCGAAGTCACCGACGAGTACGACGGTATCCATATTCTCGAAAAATCGCTGTATCCGACCGACGAAACCGTCAAGGGAGATTTCATCATCGTCTCGGAGGGCGACCACGACATCGAAACGTTCGTCGAAGCCATCGACGCCCACCGGGTAGTCGAGAGCACGGCCATCCTCAAAAACAGCGGCGACCGCGCCCGCGTCGTCGTCACCTACGAGCGTTCGTCCAGTATCGTCCCCGAAATCGTCAACTCGGAGTTCATGCCGATAGAACCGGTTCACATGACCGGCGGGTACGAGTATTGGACCGTCCTCGTCCGTTCGGATCAACTCGAATCGGTGTTCACCCGATTGGAGGAGGAGTACGACATCCAGTTGGAGTCCATTCACGAGGTGGACCCGAACGACAACGTGGAGTTCGCGAACACCAGCGACCGCATCTACAACTCGCTCTCGGTGCGACAGATGGAGTGTCTGTTCGCGGCCCACGACGCCGGATATTACAACTGGCCTCGCGACGTCGCCGCGAGCGAAATCGCGAGTGATTTCGGCATCAGCGGTCCGACGTTCCTCGAACACCTCCGGAAAGGGGAACACAAAGTCCTCGACGCCTTCCTCACCAAACTCGACGGACGGAATTACTGACCGGACGACGTACCCATCGGCCCTGGATAGCCGCATTAGGAACCGCTTTGGAGGTGGGTACGAATGTGGTTGTCATGCCACCCGAACTCACACTTTCGGACGCGCTGGATATCGAATATCCCGGCGCGCCGTCGTGGTCCGCGAACGGGAATTTTCTCGCGGCGACCGTCTACGAGGACGATGGAAACGTCCTGTTGGTTACCGATCCGAAAAACGACCGACCGTGGCGATTCACGCCGGACGACGGGCACGTCACCGAATTTTCGTGGTCACCGACCGAGTCCTCCCTTCTCGTCGCAACGGACGCCGGAGACCTGTTGCTCGCCGACCCCAAAGAAATGACGACCACCTGTCTGCTTTCCGGGCCGGACGAGAGGAGCGCATACACGTGGTCGAACGACGGCACTCGCTTCGCGTTCTACCGCGACGGTCGCCCGTTCGTCCGCGACATCGAAACCGGGGAAGAGCGTGGATTCGACGGACCGAAACGCGGTCCGTTCCTCGGCGAAGCCCGAATGTTCGCGTGGTCCGACGACGATACCCTGTTGGCCTACCGGTTCGTCGAGGACGGGACGACACACGTCGGCGTCGTCCACACCGAGTCCGGCGAGCTCGTCTGGCGCACGCACGGCGAACTGGCGAGTTCAACCCCGGCATGGCTGTCCGACGGACGCGTCCTGTTCGACCAGCACGGCGAGGGTGGTACGGTCAGACGGATCGTCGCCGCCGATCCGGAAACCGGCGTTGAAACGGTCCTCTTCCGGGAATCAGACCGCGAACGCGGAATCGTTTCGAGCGGCGCACCGGAAGTGTCCCCGGACGGTCGCCGAATCGCCCTGTCCCTCCCGCTCGATGGCTGGGACCACGTTCACGTCATCGACGTGGAAACCGGGGACCGAACGCAACTCACCGAGGGAGCGTTCGAGGACAAAGGCGTCGCGGACGCGACGCCGCAGTGGTCGGACGACGAAACGCTCGTTTTCGCGTCCAACCGGAACGGGTCCGGCCAGCGCCACCTGTTCTCGGTCACGTTGGACGGCGAGACGACCGCGCTCGTGGAGACCGACGGAACGAACGTCCATCCACGACCCGCACCGGATGGCGGAACGATAGCGTACGTTCACGCCGACGGGGAACTGTCGCCGGAACTCCGGATCTTCGACTTCAGGGACCGTGGACGCGAACGACTCACGCGCTCAACAGTCGAGGAGTGGTCGATACCACCAATCGAGCCGGAACGGATCGAGTTCGAGAGCGCCGGTCGAACCATCGACGGCTACCTGCTCGACCCGCGCAAATCGGACGCCGTCGCCGACGACGCGACGGACATCCCCGCCGTCGTCTGCGTACACGGCGGGCCGATGCGCCAGATGCGCGACGGGTGGCACCCGTCGCGTTCCTACGGCCTCTTCTACAGCTCTCATCAGTACCTCGCCACGAAGGGCTACGCTTGTCTCTTCGTCAACTATCGCGGCGGCATCGGTTACGGGAAGGAGTTTAGGCAGGCCATCGCAGGCACCCGTGGCGAGGACGAAATCGAGGACGTGGCCCGTGCAGGGAAGTTCCTGAAAGCGCTCTCGTACGTCGATTCCGACGCGGTCACGGTTTGGGGGCTCTCCTACGGCGGCTACGCGACGCTACAAGTCCTCGGGACGCATCCCGATACCTTCTCGCTCGGAATCAACCTCGCCGGATTGGCCGACCTCGAACTGTACAAGGAGTGGGCCGAGGAGACGAAGCATCCGGCGGCGGCCTCGTCGGAAGCGCTCCGAATGGGCGGCGAACCGTGGGAAGTTCCGGAGCGATGGGCCGAGGCGTCCCCGGAGACGCACATGGAGAACTACGAGACTCCGCTCTACAACTTCCACGGGACCGGCGACCGTTACGTCAACTTCGAGCAACTCGACGTGGTGGTCGAGACGCTCACCGACCTCGGCAAGGAGTTCGACGCCGACCACTATCCCGACAAAAACCACGTCTTCTCGAAGCGGGCGACGTGGGAACGAACCCTGCAGAAGGTAGAGCGGGTGCTGGAGGACGACCGATGAAGGTCTTCATTTCGGCCGATATGGAAGGCATCACCGGCATCGCAGACCCGCTCGACGTGGTGCGAGGGGAAGCGAACTATCCCGCCGGACGGGAACTCATGGTCGGCGACGTGAACGCCGCCATCGAGGGCGCGCTCGCTGGCGGTGCCGACGAGGTGCTGGTCAACGACTCCCATTCCTCGATGACGAACCTACCCCGGGATTCGGTCCACGAAGCAGCGCGCCTGATCCGTGGCGGGACGAAACCGTGGTCGATGATGCAGGGACTCACCGAGGACCACGACGTCGCCTGCTTGGTCGGTTACCACGCGAAGGCCGGGACGGAGCGCGCCGTCCTCAACCACACCTACTACGGACAGGTGCTCGTCTCGCTCCGTGTGAACGACGACGAAGTCGGCGAACTGGGCTGGAACGCCGGACTCGCCGCATCGCTCGGCGTTCCAGTCGGTCTCGTTACGGGAGACGATGCGACCGAAGCCGAGGCTATCGACCGACTGGAAACCGTCGAAACCGCCGTCGTGAAGGACGGCATCGACCGCTTCACGGCGGACTGCTTGCCGCCCGAGGACGCACGCCACCGGATTCGAGAGAGTGCGAAGCGAGCGGTTCGCCGTGTGTCGACGTTCGAACAGCCGATTCCCGACGAACCGGTTGCTATCGAGGTCGATTGGGCGGCCACGAACCAAGCCGCCAGCGCGGCATCGATTCCGCCGGTCGAACGCGTCGCTGGCCGGACGACCCGCGTTGAAGCGGACTCGTACGTCGAGGCGTTCGAAGCCTCCGTGGCCATGATCCACGGTGGCGGCGCGGGAAGAAACGAGTTCTACGGGTAGGCGGTGGCGGTCCTGCGTCGAGTATTTTCCTCGGAAGGCGTTCCATGGAGGCGACGCCGTTCGGTTTTCGATTTTCGATCCCGTGGTCGTTCTCCATCGGAAGAAGTGATGAGCCGAGAGCAGTCCAAACCGCTCGCTCGAAACGGAGTCGGACGAGCGATTCGAGGAGCCAGCACATCGCACCGCACTGGTTCCGTTTTCGTTGAAAAACCTTCGTGCTCAGTCGACGAGTTCACACACGAACTCGTCGATTCGGTCCCGTGCGTTTTCCTCGTCCTCGCCGACCAATCCGCCGAGAAGGACGGAGAACACCACGTCCGGTTCGCCCTCCCTGCGAACGATTCCGGAGAGCGTTCGACTGCCGGTCAGGGTTCCGGTCTTCGCTCGGATTTCGGACTCCATATCCGAAAACCGGGTCTCCAGCGTCCCCTCGCCCGCGGTCGGAAGCGAGTCGAAGAAGACCTCGGACCACGGCCGGTCGGCAACCCATTCGAGGGTTTCGACCATGCCTCGGGCCGAAATCAGGTTGTAGCGGGAGAGACCGGACCCGTCCCGGATGCGGAATTTGTCAGCGCCTCGTTCTTCGAGGAACTCCCGAACGACGGTCTCCCACGCCCCCCACGACCCCTCGCCACGAACGTCGTGGGCGACGGTTCGGGCGAGTCCTTCGGCGAGGAAGTTGTCCGACGGGACGTTCATCTCGCGGACGAGGTCGGCGACCGACGGTGATTTCACCGCCGCAATCGGCTCGCTGGAGGTCTGGTTTCGGGCGACGCCGAGTTCGCCGGTGTGAGCCACCTCTGCCGTTTCGAGCGCGTCACGAAACGCCAACAGGCAGTGGCGAACCGGGTTCCCGACCGGAACGGATTCCGTCTGCGGCGCGTCCGTCGGTTTTCCCCCGACTCGGATCGTTCCGGTGGTGAGCTCGCGGAACACCAGGAGTTCGTCGGCGGACTCGTCGAACTCGGTCGCGTATTCGATTTCGTCCGTGTTCGGCGTGAGTTCGACGTCGGTTCCGGACACCGTCACCGAGACCAAATTTCGGTCGAGCGCGAGCGGGGTGCTCTCCGCGCCGTACCCGTACTGTCCGTCCTCCCACATCCACCCCGGACCGCGGGATTCCCCGTCGAACCACGCCACGTCGGCGACGATGTCCGTCACGGAGTCGATACCCGCGTCCCGCACCGCGTCGGCAAGCGTCATCAGTTCCTCCCGTGAGAGCGACGGGTTTCCACGGCCGGAGAGGACGAGCGAGTTTTCGACACTGGTGACGTGCGTTTCGAAGCGGTAGTCCGGGGTGAGATAGTGCAGCGCGAGCGCGGTCGTGAGCAGTTTCGTGTTCGAGGCTGGCGGGAGCGGAACGTCCGGGTTTCGTGCCGCGAGATCGGTTCCACCGAGTTCGCGGACCAGGATGCTCGTTCCGAACGAGTCCGCATCGAGGCTGGTTATCCCGTTCACCACGTGAACGGTTCCCGTTCGTCGACGTCGAGGTGGCAGGCCGAGAGCTGGTTGTCACCCACCGATTCCAGTTTTGGCACGTCGGTTTCGCACGGCGACTGATACTCGTTCAACGTGTCGGACGCGTCGTCCCAGTTTCCGTCGGCCGCTTCCGAAACGGCACGCTGAACCGTCTTCTCGACGCCCGCCGGTGGGTCGTGCTCGAAGTACTCCGAGCGGACGGCGGCGGGTTCGGCCTCCGTCCGAAGGGATTCCTCGGCGACATCGCTTTTGAGGTCCATGTACTCGCGGAACGTCTCACGGGTGAACGGCTTGGGGACGATGATGTCGGGACAGCGCGTGTGGAACTTACAGCCGGATGGCGGATTGCTCGGGCTCGGAACGTCCCCGACGAGTTTCGATTCGACACCGCGCGTGTCCGGATCGGGGTTCGGCACCGCGTCCAGAAGCGCACGGGTGTAGGGGTGGTGTGGCTCCGTGAACAGTCGATCCACTGGCCCGGTTTCAACGAAGTCGCCGAGATACATCACCGCCACGCGGTCGGCGACGTTTCGGATGACGCTCAGGTCGTGGGTGATGAACAGGTAAGTCAGGTCGTACTCGTCCTGAATGTCCTGCATGAGCGAGAGGATTTGGGCCTGCACGCTCATGTCGAGGCCGCTCACGGGTTCGTCGGCGACGACGAGGTCCGGGTTGATCGAAAGCGCCCGTGCGAGGTTGATTCGCTGGCGCTGTCCGCCGGAGAACTCGTGTGGATACCGTCCATAGTGTTCCTCCGTGAGTCCGACCTGCCCGAGTAGTTCTACGACGCGCTCCCGTCGGTCCGCCGGGTCCCACCCGGCGGCCTCCAGCGGGTCGGCGATGATGCTGCCAACCTTTCTACGGGGATTGAGACTGCTCATCGGGTCCTGAAACACGATCTGTGCGTTCCGCCGGAACTCGCGCTTCGCGTCCGAATCGAACGACGTGGTTCGCGTTCCCTGGAACTCCACGACGCCGTCGGTCGGGTCGGTCAGTCCCAGAAGGGTTCGTGCGAGCGTCGATTTTCCGCACCCGGATTCACCGACGATTCCCAGCGTTTCGCCGGGGTAGAGGTCGAAGCTCACGCCGTCGACCGCTTTGACGCTCTCGTCGTCAAACGTCAGCGGAAATCCGCCCTCGGAGTTCCACCGGAGCGAGCTGATGAACCCGGTGTTCACCGGGAAGTGTTTCGTCAGGTTTTCAACCCTGAGCAGCGGTTCGCCCCGCGCTTTCGGCCGTTGTTGTACGTGTTGACTCATGGTCTCCCCCGTCGTGCTTCCTCGTGCAGTCGTGGCTCCTCGGCACCGTATCCCTCCTTGTAGAGCAGACACGCCGAATCGTGGTTGGGGCCCACGCCGATGCGCGGCGGCTCGATCTGCGAACAGTCATCGATAGCGACGGGACATCGCGTGCGGAACCGACAGCCGGAGGGTGGATCGATCGCGCTCGGCACCGTCCCCTCGATGGGGTTCAAGTCGTCCACGCGCTGGTCGGGCCGGACGACCGACCGCAGGAGCGCTTGCGTGTACGGGTGTTTCGGATTGCGGTACAGTTCCTCGTAGGGGGCCTGCTCGACCACCTTGCCGAGATACATCACGGCAACGCGGTCACAGACTTCACGGACGACGCCCATGTCGTGAGTGACGTAGACGACGCTCGTGTCGTACTTGTCCTGAATGTCGTCGAATAGGTCGAGGATCTGGGCCTGAATCGTCACGTCGAGCGCCGTCGTCGGTTCGTCCGCGATGATGAGTTTCGGGTTGCACGACAACGCCATGGCGATGAGGGCGCGCTGGCGCATCCCGCCCGAGAACTCGTGCGGGTACTGATCGACCCGCTGTTCCGGGTCCGGAATTCCGACGTCGTCCAGCAGTTCGATGGCCCGTTGGCGGGCCTCCTTGTCGGTACAGTCGGTGTGGTACTCCACGACTTCTGCGATCTGATTTCCGACGGTGAAGACGGGGTTCAGCGCCGACATCGGGTCCTGAAAGACGAACGAAATCTCGCTGCCGCGAACCTCCTGTCGGAGTTCGCGTTCGGTGCAGTCGGTCAACTCGCGTCCGTCGAACCGAACGGAGCCATCGACCACCTTGCCGGGCGGGTTGATGAGGCCGAGCAGGCTCTTCACCGTCACGCTCTTCCCGGCCCCGCTCTCGCCGACGAGGCCGATGGTTTCGCCCTTCTCGACCTCGAAGCTGACGCCATCGACCGCCTGCACGATTCCGCTTTGCGTGTAGAAGTACGTTCGAAGATTCTCGACTTCGAGCAAGCTCATCGCTTGCCTCCGTCGGTTTCCGTTCCGCTGTCATCGGCTAGTTCCTCCCATTTCTCCGTCTCCGTTCCGCCGTCCGTGGCGGGGTTTTCGGTGATCGGTTCGGGTTCGTCACGCGAGGTTTCCGTGGGCAGGAAGTCGTCGCCGAGTTCGTCCCAGTCTGCCTTCCAAAGCGTCGTTTTCGGGTCCATCGCGTCCCGCAGGCCGTCACCGAGCATGTTGAACCCCATCACGGTGAGGAAGATCATCAGACCCGGGAATATCGTAATCCACGGTGCGATGATCATGGCTTGCCGCGAGTCGCTCAACATCCGCCCCCACGACGCCGTCGGGGGCTGGACGCCGAATCCGAGGAACGACAGCGCCGCCGCGCCGATAATGACGCCGCCCATCGAGAGCGTCGCTTGGACGAGCACCGCGGCCAGTCCGTTCGGGACGATTTCGCGGAAGAGGATTGTTCGGGTGGGCAATCCGGCGGCGCGTGCCGCTTCGACGTACTCCTCTTCCCGAAGGGAAAGCACTTCCGAGCGCATCACGCGGGCGTACGCGGGAATGCCGATGACGCCGTAGGCGAGAAAGAGGTTGTACACGCTCGGTCCCATGATGGCCATCAGCGTCATGGCGAGGATGAGACCCGGAATCGAGTACAGTACCTCCAGTAGTCGCATGATGAGGTCGTCGATTCTGCCCCCGAAGTACGCCGCCGTCGCACCGCAGGCGATACCGCCGAGAAAGCTGATTCCGACGGAGATGACGCCGATGGCGAGCGCGATGCGGCTACCGTAGATTATCCGTGCCAGTATGTCCCTCCCGAGGTTGTCGGTCCCCATTGGGTGTGCGACGGACGGGGCCGCGTTCGTATGTAGTATGTCTGGTTCGTGTGGATCGGCGAGGAGCGCAGTAATGATATGTCTGTTGAAGATTACGATGTCGATAGTCGAGAATATCGCCAGCACGACGAGGATGGCGATCATAATCGCGCCGGCGATTGCCGTCGGACTGTACCGTAGCTCACGAAGGGTGCCTCGTAGGTGACTCTCCGTATCGATTCCGCTCTCGGTAACTGGTTGATTCGTACTCATGTCAGTCGTATCTGATCCGCGGGTCGATGTACGCGTAGGCGAGGTCGGTCAGCAGGACGCCGGTCAGGAACAACAGCGCGAACGTCAGGGTCATTCCCATGATGACGCCGTAATCGTTGTTCGTCATGCCGTTGAAGAACAGCCGCCCCATACCCGGAATGGCGAAGATTTTCTCGGTGACGACGCTGCCGTCCAACAGGAAAGACAACTGCAGTCCGATGATGGTGACGAGCGGCAACAGCGCGTTCCTGAACGAGTGTTTAAGCAAGATGCGCCGCTCGGGTAGGCCGTAGGCTCGTGCCGTCTGGACGTAATCCTGTGATAGCTCCTCGACCATGCTGGAACGCGTCATCCGCATCAACGTCGCGGTCATCGCAGTCGAGAGCGTGATGACCGGCATGACGAGCCGTTTGGCGGACTCGACCGGGGCCTGTGCGAAGGGGACGTATCCGGACACCGGGAGCCACTGCAACTTGACTGCGACGATGAACATCAGCATCAGCCCCAACCAGAAGTTCGGCGTCGAAAGCCCCGCCAGCCCCACGAATCGGGAGACGTGGTCGCCTAGCTCGTTGTGCCGCGAGGCGGCGTAAACGCCGAGCAGAATCGAGACGGGAAGCGCGATGACGTACGACAGCCCCATCAGGGTGAATGTCGGGCCGACGCGCTCCATCATCAGGTCGATGACGGGCCGTTTCAGCATGAATGACTCGCCGAGGTTGCCGTGGAGAACCCTGCTGAGGTAGTCGAGGTACTGCTTCCACAGCGGTTGGTCGAAGCCATATTGGTGAATGAGTTGGTCTGCAAGCTCCTTGCTCGGGTTCAACCCGAGATAGATTTTGACCGGGTTGCCCGGAAGGGCGTGCATCATTACGAACGTCAGCGTGAAAACGCCCAGCAGAACGGGAATTATCTGCAAAATCCGCCGGGCGGTGTATCGGTACATGCTCATGGTATCGTGTGTACGGAAAGGTGGGGGGAGTTAGTTGCTAAGCCAGGAGTTCGACCATTCGTTACAAAGCGGCTGGGCGACGTAGGCCGTCGGGTCGTAGTCCTTCACCGACTTGTTCCACGCGGTCGCGGACTGTTCCGAATATACCTGAATGTGCGGGTACTCGGACTGGAACGTCTCCGCGATGTCGATGTACAGTTCCCGACGCTTGTCGCGGTCCTGTAGTTTGCGCGCCTTGCGAATCTTCGCGTCGGCGTCCTGGAGTTTCTTACTGTCCGGGTAGGCCTGATAGAGCATCCCCGCCGAGGCGTTGCCGACGTAATCGTCCGGAACCGGGCTGTCGTCGTTCTGCGGGTCGCGGAACAGGTAGTAGAAGAACCCGTCCGGGTCCTGCCCACCGGACCAGCCGTAGAACGTCACGTCGTACTTGCCGTTGTCGAGGAGGTCGAGCCATTGTCCGATGGTAATCTCTCGAACGTTGGCTTTGATTCCCACCTTCTCCATCCCGTTCTGGAGCAAGATAGCCATGTTCTTGAACTTCCCAGAGGTTGCGGTCGGCATGTCAACCTCGAAGCCGTCGCCGTATCCCGCCTCTTCGAGCAGTTGCTTTGCCTTGTCGTAGTTCTTCTCCGGGAAGTACTTCTTCTTCCAGTCCTGCCACGGGAAGTCCCACGCCTTGTTGACCTCCGTCGGCATGTATCCGTAGCTGCGCTTGCCGAGTTGCCCTTTTGCCGCCTCCAGCATCTCGTCGTAATCCACGAGGTACTGCATCGCTTCACGCACCTTGCGATTGTCG
>NZ_JBAWAC010000004.1:0-2712 GCF_049589095.1 Haladaptatus sp.
CGAGGCGGTCGAGCGTCCCCTCGATCTGGGCCCGGATGTGCTTACGCGAGAGCCCCGAGTCGTTCGGTCCCGGTTCGCCCCAACCGTCGAACGGGAAGTACACCTTCGAGGCGATGACGAAGTCCTCACGGTCGTGGTCGGTGAGCCAGTCGCCGATGTACTCCTCGCTCCTACCGTTTGGGGTGCCATACACATTTGCGGTATCGATGAAGTTGATACCGTTCTCCCACGCGGCGTCGAGCAGGTCGTGTGCTTCCTCGCGGTCCGTTTCGAGGACGTCACCGGTGCGTTTCCCGAATCGCCACGTGCCGAAACAGAGTTCCGAGACTTTCGTACCCGTCGAGCCGAGCGTTCGATAGTTCATCTACTTCTCGATACGGATAGCAACAAAAAATAACTTACCGGCCACGAGGACCACGTTCGGAAGAAGGCGGCCGACACGGCCCGTCGAACACGACGGCGAAGACGTTCGCACCAACTGTGGCCCGTACGCGAAATCGGTGGTGTCGGGTACGCGAAATCGATGGCGTTGGATCGTCGGGCGGACATTTATTGAAACGGACATCGTACGCCGATTCGGAATTTCGGACGACGTTCGTCGAATACTACATGCAACGCGAACCATCATTCTGGAGCGAATCGGTTGACGGCTTGTTTGCCGAACTGGACACGACGCGGGCCGGTCTTTCGACGGAAACCGCACGCCAGCGGTTGGAAGCGTACGGATACAATCGGTTCCAACGAAAAGAACGGCTCTCGGTAGTTCGATTGTTCGCTCGGCAGTTCAAGAGTGCGATCGTCCTCTTGCTCCTGTTTGCGGCCGTCCTCTCGTTTCTGCTCGGCGAAAAAACGGAAACGTGGATCATCTTCGCGATCGTTCTTCTGAGCGGACTGCTGGGGTTCTGGCAGGAGTACAGCGCGACGAACGCGGTCGAAGAGTTGCTCTCGCTCGTCGAAATCGAAGCGGAGGTCGTTCGGGACGGAGAACCGAGCGCGGTCAAGATCGACGAAGTCGTTCCGGGCGATATCACCCATCTCAACGCTGGCGATACGATTCCGGGGGACTGCAGGCTCCTCGAAGCGGAAAGCCTGCACGTCAACGAAGCCGTGTTAACGGGGGAGACGTTCCCCGTCGAGAAAACACCCGGAACCGTTTCCCCGACGGCACCGATCGCCGACCGGACGAACTCGTTGTTCATGGGGACGCACGTCGTGAGCGGTGAAGCGACGGCCGTCGTCGTTCGAACCGGCGAGGAAACGGAGTTGGGCCAAATCTCGGAACGGCTACAGTATCGACCGCCGGAAACGGATTTCGAACGCGGTATCCGGCACTTCGGTCACCTGCTGCTGGAGGTGACGCTGTTGCTGGTGCTCGCCATCTTCGCCATCAACGTCTACTTCCAACGGCCTATCTTCGATTCGTTTCTCTTCGCCCTCGCGCTCGCCGTCGGGTTGACCCCACAACTGTTGCCGGCGATCATCACCATCAACCTCGCCAGCGGGGCGAGAGACATGGCAACGGAGAACGTCATCGTCAAGCAACCGTCGTCCATCGAGAACTTCGGCAGTATGGACGTGTTCTGTGCAGACAAGACGGGCACGCTCACCGAAGGGACGATTCGGGTGCATTCCGCGATCGACATCGACGGAAACGAGAGCGAGCGCACCTTTCTCCACGCGTATCTGAACTCGTCGTACGAAAGCGGCTTCGAGAATCCGATCGACGACGCGGTCCGGGAAGCCGACGACATCGACACGACGCCGTATCGAAAGCTCGGCGAGGTGCCGTACGATTTTACGCGCAAACGCCTCAGCGTCCTGCTCGCGGATCGGGACGAATCGCGGTTGATAACGAAAGGGCGGTCGAAAACGTCCTCGACGTCTGTACGACGGCGGAAACGGCATCCGGGGACATCGTTCCTATTTCCGAAGCCGAGCCGTCGATTCGGGAAGGGTTCAAAGCGGCGAGCGAGGAGGGGTTTCGAGTGCTCGGCGTCGCAACACGAACCTGGGAGGAGAAACGGCAGGTCACCCGGGCGGACGAGACGGAGATGAGCTTTCTCGGACTGCTCCTGCTGGAGGACCCACCGAAAGACGGCATCGCGGAGACGGTGGACGATCTCGAATCGCTCGGTGTCGGACTCAAGATCATTTCCGGGGACAACAGATACGTGGTTCACCACGTCGGTGAACTCGTCGGATTGGCGGACGAACGGCAAGTCCTGACGGGAACGGATATCGCCGGGATGAGCGACGACGCGCTCCGTGCACGGATCGACCGGGTCGACCTCTTCGCCGAAGTCGAACCGAGCCAGAAGGAACGAATCATCGTCGCGTTGCATGATCAGGGGCACGTGGTCGGCGATCTGGGCGACGGTATCAACGACGCGCCGTCGCTTCGCGCGGCCGATGCCGGGCTCTCGGTCGATAGCGCCGTCGACGTGGCAAAAGAGGCGGCGAACATCGTGCTTCTCGAACGGGATCTGTCCGTCCTCGTCGACGGTATTCGATCGGGGCGACGAACGTTCATGAACACCCTGAAGTACATCTTTCTCACCACGAGCGCGAACTTCGGCAACATGTTCAGCATGGCGGGTGCGTCGCTCTTCTTGCCGTTCCTTCCACTCCTGCCGGTTCAGATACTGCTCATCAACCTCCTTTCGGACCTACCAGCGATCACGATTTCGACGGACACGGTCGATAGCGAATGGG
>NZ_JBAWAC010000005.1:0-3442 GCF_049589095.1 Haladaptatus sp.
CCGTCGAGGCGACCTTCGATGGTCACGAGCGCGTCTGGGTATCGGCGCCGGACACCAGTGCCGAAACACCCACCCGTGAAATCATCTCGGAAATCTTTCCCGATGCCGAGGTTCGAAGCCATTTCGAAGAGCACGAGCACGCGGCGTTGGTCGACACTACGAAGGCACGAAACCTGTTCGACTGGACTCCCGAGTGGAGCTGGCGACGATTGGCATAACAGTGTAGATAGTGGGGCTACCGGATAATAGCACGTAGAAGGAGTTCCGATTGGAAAGTAAAGTCTTCGCGAAAGGGAATCACGTCTTGCGGTGTCCCCCAGATATCCCGAGAAGTAACGTCACATCGTCGAACTCTCGTCAGTCGTCGTCGTGACGACGGGACGCTCGAAAACGTACTGAGTCATCGCTTCGACCGCGATATCCACAAACTCCGTTGTAAGTCGAGCTACTGCGCGGTCGATATCGACGTCCATGAGCGAAACGACGGCCCACGGTGAGACGAACGACTCTCGATTCAGTGTGCCCGCCTCGAATGCGTTCGCCAGTGAGCGGCTTTCGGGATACTCTTTGGTGGTGATTCCAAGAGCAATGTACTGTTGTCTATCAAATGGGTGCCCGTCACCACTGATGATCACATACGGCCGTCGGGGTGTATTTCCAAACGGGTCCGAAGCAACGACGATAGTACCGCGGTCATACACTACTCCTTCTCCGTTGAGGTTCCGTCCTGTTGTTGCTCATCGATATCCGGGATGTCAGCGTCCCAGTCCGGATTCTGATCGTAGTAGTCGCCCTCGAATTGCATCGCAACCGTTTCTAATCCGATGAGGCTTGCCGTGTGAGCATCATAGGCTTCCGGATTGATCGCCCAATATTCTCCCTTATGACGAACGAGCCCTCGGGATTCGAGTCGGCTCAACGTCGTCCCGACACTCCCACGAGGAATGTTGAGTTCTTCGGCTATCTCCCCGGCACGAAACCCTAAATCCGGCTGCTCGGCGAGAAATTCGAGGATATCCCGTCCGTTCGTGTCTTCGTTCGGTAAATTCGTCGGATGGTAGCTTTCGAAATCGACGGGCATGTGTAACAGTATGTAATAGAAAGTAATAAGACTGCGGTTGCAGATGATCCCATTCACACTGGATTCGGTCTCCGTTCCAGTAAATGGGTGGAAAAACGGCATCATCGGACGTGTCGAAACGCGCGGCCAAACTGTTCTCCTTCGACGTTGATAGCCGGATTCGTAGAAATCACCAACGAAAGCCACGAGTACCGATTCGGGTACCTCTACGTGTCGTGTTCTCGTTGAATCGGATCAATTGTCTCCCAATTTTATATCGCTTGTCGTTGTATGCCCCTCTATGTCTTCAGAATCGTCGAGATTTGATCCGCAGGCATTCGGATTGGCGTGTGGACTGCTCTGGGCTAGCGCAGTTGCAGCCCTCGGTGTTACCGCTCGGGTTGGGTGGGGAAAACGATGGGAACGGCTGCTCTCCGACGTATATCGTGGCTACAACGAGACTATCATCGGACTCGCTATCGGAGCCATCTGGGCGTTTTTCGATGCACTCGTTGGTGGCTATGCCTTTGCCAAGTTGTACAATCGTCTCCTCCAAGACTGACGATACCGTACCCTGATGTGTTCAGGAACGCGTGACGGTATCGGTGTTCACGCCATGCCGTTTTCGACAACGTTCCATTCCTCGATTGCGGATCCGAAATCCAAGCGTCGGAACGGTTTGCGCGGCTACTCGGTGAGTAATCGCCGAAGGACGAGATGGAGGATACCGCCGTTTTCGACGTATCGAACTGCTGCGGGCGTCCCCACTTGCGCGGTCACCGGGAACTCGACTGTCGAACCGTCCCCGCGCTCGGCGACAACTGTGAGTTCGTCCTTGACGTCGAGTCCATCGTCGAGACCGTGAATGGAGAACGTCTCGGACCCGTCGAGACCGAGCGACTCCCACGAATCCCCGCTCTGGAACTGGAGCGGCAGGACGCCCATGCCGACGAGGTTGTCGCGGTAGATGCGCTCGTAGCTCTCCGCGATGGTCGCCGCCACGCCCAGCAGGTCGGTTCCTTTCGCCGCCCAGTCACGGCTCGACCCGGTTCCGAACTCCGTCCCGGCGGCGACGACGAGCGGGGTTCCGTCCGCCCGATAACGCTCGGACGCCTCGAAGACGGTCGTCTCTTCGCCGGTCGGTTGGTGGATGGTGTAGCCGCCCTCCACGTCGTCCAACATCTCGTTCTCGATGCGCACGTTGGCGAACGTGCCGCGCATCATCACCTCGTGGTTGCCGCGCCGCGACCCGTAGGTGTTGAATTCGTACGGTTCGACGCCGTGGTCGAGGAGCCACTGCCCTGCGGGGAGGTCCGGTCCGAAGGGACCGGCGGGACTGATGTGGTCCGTGGTTACGGTGTCGCCGAGCAGCATGAGACAGCGCGCGTCCTCGATGTCCGCGACGCCGGGTTCCTCCAGGGGGAAGTCCTTGAAGAACGGCGGTTCGCGGATGTACGTGGACTCCTCGTCCCACTCGTACACGTCTCCGGTCGGCGCTTCGAGGCCCTTCCAGCGCTCGTCGCCCTCGTACACGGAGGCGTACTTATCCTCGAACATCGACGTGTCCACGCTGTCGTGAACGGCCGCGTGAATCTCGTCGGACGACGGCCAGAGGTCGGCGAGGTAGACCGGTTCGCCGTCGTCGTCCGTCCCGACCGGTTCGCGTTCGAGGTCGATGTCCATCCGTCCCGCGAGGCCGTAGGCCACGACCAGCGGTGGGCTGGCGAGGTAGTTCGCGCGAATCTTCGGGTGGATGCGCGCCTCGAAGTTCCGGTTGCCGGAGAGGACGCTCGTCGTCCAGAGGCCGTGTTCGTCGATGGCGGTCTCGATGGGGTCCGGAAGCGGTCCGGCGTTGCCGATACAGGTCGTACAGCCGTATCCGACCACGTTGTACCCCAAATCTTCGAGGTACGGGAGGAGGCCGGAGGCGTCGAGGTACTCCGTGACGACGCGGCTTCCCGGCGCGAGGCTCGTCTTCACGTAGTCGGGGACGTCGAGGCCGCGGTCGACGGCGTTCTTGGCGAGCAGTCCCGCGGCGAGCATCACCGAAGGGTTCGAGGTGTTCGTACAGCTCGTGATGGCGCTGACGACCACGGAGCCGTGGCCGATCTCGACCTCCGACCCATCGTCCATCTCGACGGACACGCGCTTCGTGAGTTCGCCAAGGTCTGGTTCCTCGGGCGCTTCCGCCGTTCCCGGCTTCGTCACCGTTCCTCCGTCCGTGGACGCGCCGGTTCCCTCCGCGTTTCCACCGCCGCCGCCCTCGCCGAGCCAGCGGGTGATAGCTTCTTCGTCCGCGTCATCACGTTCGTCTCCGAACTCGTCGTAGAGCAGGTTTCGGAAGTGGGTCCGCATGTCGCCCATGGGAACGCGGTCTTGGGG
>NZ_JBAWAC010000006.1:0-19516 GCF_049589095.1 Haladaptatus sp.
ACTCGGTCGCCTACGTCGTCCGGTTCCCATATTAGGACAGATTGGGCGATACCGAACAGGGTTCTATACTCTCGATTCAACTCTCATCGTCGCTTCTCCGGATATCGCTCGTACTCATCACCGACGGGAATTTCGAGGACGTTTTCACGAACGTCGAGCGTCAGTTCGTCCCACTCGCCCATCTCGCCGTCCAAGCTGAATTCGACGGGCGAATCCCCTTCGATTTCGATGTTCAGCGTCGGCGTCTTGAGGTGGGTGACGTTCTCGGTTTCGGCCCCGAACAGGCGTTGCATCGTGGCTTCCTGCAGGAGGTTCGCGGTGGGAACGTTTTCGACGATGGTCACGTCGAGCAGGCCGTCCTCCATGTTCGCCTGCGTGCGCCCCTTCGTCGGAAACCGTCGGCCGTTGCCGACGAGGACGAAGACGGCGTCGCCCGACCACGAAACGTCGCCCTCGTCGGAGGCCTCGATGGAGAGCGGCAACCCCTCGTAGTCGGTCATCAACTGGAGGGTGTTCACGACGTAGGCCAGCACGCCGAGGCGCTCTTTCTGCTCGGGATCGGTCTCGTGGCTCGCATCGGCCGTCAACCCGCCGACACAGGAGTTGACGAAGGGGCGACCGTTCGCCGTGCCGAGGTCGATCCGCCTGCGCTCGCCCGAATCGAGCACGTCAAAGGCGTGGGAGATGCCCCGGACGCCGATGTTTCCGGCGAAGTTGTTGCCCGTCCCGGCCGGGACCACGCCGAACGTCACCGAGTCCAGCGCGTCCGCTTCGTCCAACCCTAGGATGACTTCGTGGAGGGTTCCGTCACCCCCCGAAGCAGCGACCAGCGACGCGCCGCTTTCGGCGGCCTTTCGTGCGAATTCGACGGCATCGCCCTCACCCTGCGTTTCGAGGACGGTGTAGTCGTGTTCGGTGGCGAGGCTCCGGACCTGTTCGCGGTGGGTCCCGTCGCCGCTGATCGGGTTCGAGATCACGACGCGCTCGTACTCGATTCCGTCCTCGGTCGCCGCGAGGTCATCCACGGCGTCCCCGTCGGCTTTCATGACGAGGAAAACCGGCGGAAAAACCAAAGACCTATCGGCTGCATATCTACGGACGTGTTTGCCATCGACCTACACGCCCACACGCGATTTTTCCACGGCCACGAACGGGCCGCCGCGCTCTTCGACCCGGTTGGCGTCAGACTGCTCGAACTGGGAGCTCGCTACCGGGGGTTGGACGGCGTCGCATTGACGAATCACGATTACTACCATTCGTTCTCCGGGCAACTCGTGCAAACGATTCCGGGTATCGAGGTGTCCTCGACGAAAGGCCACATCCTCGTGGTCGGTCCCGACCCACCGACGCGCACCTCCCCGGGGACGCTCACGCCGAAGGAGGTGGTCGAGTTGGCCCACGAACGCGGCTGTGCTGCCATCGTCGCCCATCCCTACCGGAACAGCACGGTGCGCGAGGTGGACGCGGAGTTCGACGCCATCGAGGTCAACGGCAAACATCCGCGAACCGAGCAGTGGGCGCGGGACTTGGCGGAACAGTACGACCTGCCGCTCGTCGGCGGAAGCGACGCCCACTATCCCATCGAAGTCGGACGGGCCTACACGCTGGTCGATGCCGACACGCTCACGCCCGAGAACGTCGTCGCCGCGATTCGTGACGGCCGAGTGAAACCGGAAGTTCGGCGCGGGACGTTGGACAAACTCGTCCGCCGCGGCTATCGGAAGGTCCACCAACAGAAGGAAAACCTCCATCGCCCGAAGGAGGAAACGCCGGGTATCGGGGAGCCGCCGAAAAGCGAGACGAACGGGGACGATTGAACGATAACTACGCGCGCCGGAGTGGTGTCGTGACGCAGTGGACACCGCCGTATCCCGCCCGGAGGTGTTCCAGCGGAATTCCGATGCCGTCCGGAACGATGTCGAGTCCTTCCGCGCGCATCGTCTCGATGAGTTCGTTGCGTGCCGGGTCGTACTCGCCGTCCTCGTCGGGGTAGTGTATCGGGAGTATCTTCCCGGCGTCGAGCGTGAGGAAGTTCGTCCCGACGGCGCGCTCGTCGAACGGCACGTCGATGATGCGGTAGCCCTTCTCGGAGAGGTACTCCCTGAAACCGATGGTTCGGAGGTGTTCGTAGCCCGTTCCCGTCCGACCGTACACCTCCACGTCGGTGCTGTCCACGAGGTGTTTTCGAGCGACGGCAACACCCTCGTCGGCGATGTTGAACCACGTATCGAGGTGCATCACCTCCATGTCCGTCTCCGCCGTCTCGCCGCCGTTCGTCTTCCGGGCCTGTTCCTCGGCGTCCGCAGTCCGCGGCGCGTGGACGAGTCCGACTTCGTCGTAGGACATCACGTCGGCTTCCAGCAGCGTCCGACCCGCGCCGCGCGTCGTCCGAATCGGAATCTCGGTTTCGCCCTCGAACGCCGAGATACCGAGCAGTGCGAACTCGCCCGCCGGAATGAAATCGCCACCCTCCAACGTCTGGTCCGTGGGTTGGAAGAATTCCACGAGACCGTTGTGGGGCCGCGGCGAACCGCCGATCGCTTCCCAACCCTTGACCGCGATTCCCGTCTCCGCGTCCCGCGTCTCGTTCCGGAACGATCCGATGACGGGACCGTCGTCCGTGACGATCTGCTGGTCACGCTGGAAGTAGAGGTTCGAGAGCGGTTGTCGGAAGCGAATGCTCGTCGTGTCGAACCGACCGACGCTGAACTCGTGGTCGCCGGTCTTCCCCGACCCGTTTCGGTGGCGGTACAGCGTCGCGTTGCTCCCGACGAGTTGCAGTTTTTCGTATGGGGGGAGCGAGAGCAACTCGTTCCACATCGAGTCCCGCGTCGCAGTCCGTCTGTCTCGGGGTAAATCGCTACAGTCGATACGGACGCGCGATGCGAGCAGGGCGTCGAGGGTCGTCTCCTCCGCGAGGTCGTCACAGAGATGGTGGACGGTGACGCCGTTCGCTTCGAGGATTTCGACCAGTCGTTCGTGTTCCCGCTGTGCGTTGGCGACGGAGGACTGACTGCGAAACAGGTTCGGCACCGGATCGACCGCGCCGACGAACGTTTCACACCCCGGTTTGTGTACCCGGACGGCGCGGAGTCGATCGAACTCCGCTTCGCTTCGATAATCGTACATGCTGACGTTCGAATAGACGCACGACAAATAACTGCATAAATATAGTGCAAAGGCGAGATTAGATTGCCATACGTGCTATTTTGGACAAATATATGAATCGTTTAGGCAGAGATAGACGCGTAAACAGCCCGAAAAGTCAACGTTCCAAACCTCACGGTCGGCATCCGAACCCGAACGAACGGATTTCATCCCGATTTCGTTATACGACTTGGGACACTGCCGCTTACCCAAGTCGCTCGTCCAAAATCACTCTTCAACTCATCTCGGGTGCAACTTGGACTCGGCCGAGATGGCCTCATCCAAGTCGCTCGTCCAAGATGAGTCGAGTCTTCGTGCTCACGACTTCCTCCAACTCTCGCGCGCGAGTGATGAGTTGGTTCACGCCCTGCGTGTCGGAGGCGTCGACGATGAGGACGATGTCGTCCTCGCCGCTGACCTGCCAGACGAAATCGACCTGTTCCCACTCCGCGAACGTATCGGATATCGCTGTCGTGTCAACCGCGACATCGACGCCGATCTCTATCATAGCTTTCACGTTTCCCGTGTGAGTGGTAACGGTGAATCGTTCGATAACGCCGTCCTCGGTCATGCGTTCGACGCGATTTCGAACGGTTCCCTCGGATGTGCCGACGCTCTCGGCGATCTCCGTGTACGGCGTCCGGGCGTCTCGCCGGAGAAGATTCAATATCTGTCGGTCGAGTGCGTCCATGGAGATTTGCAGGTAGTGTCGCCCGCTACTTGATGATTACGAATTTCGTAAGAATGCTTCGAAAGCAAGGTTTATAGTGCCGTGTTGCATATGAATCTCGTAATGCCGGGTGCCTACGTCGCGCTGGAGGGTGGCCATGTGGTGGAAGCCCGTGGTCGCTCCCCAGGTACGGCTTGTGGTGAACTGGTCTTTACAACAGCATACACGGGTTACGAGGAAAGCCTCACCGACCCGTCCTACGAGGAACAGGTCCTCACGTTCTCGTACCCCCTCATCGGGAATTACGGCGTCCGAGAGGAGCGCTTCGAGAGCGACCGAGTCCACCCGCGTGCGGTCGTCGCGCGCGAACTCACCGAGGACGTCGCGGAGTGGCTCGAAGCCGAGGGCGTCCCCGCGGTGGACCACCTCGACACCCGCGACCTCGTCGGCGGGATTCGGGAAGAGGGCGCGATGAAGTGCGGAATCGCGGTCGGCGAGAACGCCACGCCTGACGACGCGCTCGCGGAACTCGCGCGCTGTCCGGGCATGAGCGACCACCACGACATCGGCGCGCAGGTCAGCGTCTCCGAACCCGAGGTTCACCTCGGAGATGGCGACGAGGACGGCCAAACCGTCGCGCTCGTGGACTGTGGCGCGAAGGGAAGCATCATCGACGCGCTGGTCGAACGCGGCGCGGACGTTCACGTCCTCCCGCACGACGCCACGCCCGAGGACGTCGAAGCCCTCGACGCCGACATCCTCTTCGTTTCGAACGGACCGGGCGATCCTGCGAACTTCGAAGCGACCCAGGAACTGGTCGATACCTTCGCCGGGGAACTCCCGCTCGCGGGCATCTGTCTCGGACAGCAGATCATCGCCCGCGCGCTCGGTGGAACCACCTCGAAGATGGACTTCGGTCACCGCGGCGTCAACCAGCCCGTTCGTGACCTCGAATCGGGACAGGTCGTCATGACCACGCAGAATCACGGCTACACGGTCGCCGACCCAGGTAACCTCGAAGTCACGCAGATCAACGTCAACGACGACACCCCAGAAGGTCTGGAAAACGACGAACTCGACGTCATTACGCGTCAGTACCACCCCGAAGCGAACCCAGGCCCGAACGACACCCTCGGATTCTTCGACGACGTCCTCGCGATGGCACCCCGACGGCGACTCGTCACTGCTGACTGATCCGACCCCGTTTTGACGACGCTGACCGCCGAGGACTGGCGGTCGGCGAACTCCCGCGTACCGCTTACTCCTCGATTTCTATTTCGTGTTCGCCGGGCACTTGCCAGTCTATCTCGACGACTCCCCGAGCGGTGCCGCGCTGACCCTCCAGACTCACGACTTCGAACGTCCGGTTCTCGGCGTCCGAAGTGAACAGCGCGGCGATCATCAATCGGGCGACGTCCTCGCGCGGGATGCTCCCCGAGACGCTTTCGCCGCCTTCACCGACCAGCACGTTGCCGGTTGCGGGTGCGTTCGTCAGGCCGCCGGGGCGGATGATGGTGTAGGAGAGACCCGACGTGCGGAGCACCGATTCGGCGTGGTTCTTCTGGTTGAGAACGTGCCAGAGCGGGAGTCGAAGCGCGGCGGGCACCCCCTCGCGGGAATCACCGACGCCGATGGAACTCTCGAAGACGAAACCCTCGACGCCCGCTGCGACGGCCGCGTAGACGAGGTTCTCGACACCGGCACCGTCCACGAGGTCACCGCCGAGAAGCGCGTCGAGGCTCGGGGACGACCCGACCGCACAGAGGACGGCGTCGCAGTCCGCGACGGCACGGGAGGCGTCCGCCGGGTCGAGGAGGTCACCGACGATGACCTCGTCCGCGCCTTCCTCCGACAGCTCCCGTTCCTTGTTCGGCGAGCGCGTCATGGCTCTGACCTGTACGTCAACGCTGCGTAGCTGCCGGAGGAGTTCGCGCCCCGTGTCACCGCTCGCACCAGCAACCAGCAGGCGCTCGATTTCGTTCGACATCTTACGTGAATTCGTGCAGGAAGCTCAAAGGGTTCCCGGCCAACAGTGTCACAACCGAGGGCGAAGATACCGCCCTCGTGGACGCTCATCGTTCGGCCCGTCGATACGAGGGATTCCGGTGGTGGACGGTGGATTCCGGTAGCGCCGTCACCGCTCGGTCGGCCAGGTACTGAGTTCCGTAGTGTTTACCAGAAATAGAATGAAATAATATGAATCGATTCCTGATACAGGTATGCCATCGCGATCAACCACCGATCACCACATCACCGACATCGACTTTCTCGCCGCGATTTTCGGTGTGATAATCGGGGTCCTCGCGGGGTACGCCAGCGAACACGGATTCCGGAGCGTGGCCATCGCGGGCGGTGTGCTCTTCATCGGTCTCTCGCTCGGTGTTGGTGTCAACGGCACGATGCCGGGCGTCCACCGAAAACGCCGCCGGGAACCGTGGTACGCGTTGGCCGCGTTCCTGATGGGTGGAGCGCTCGGAACGCTTCCCTGATTTTCGTCAGTTCTCTTAGCAACGGCATTGGACTCTCGAAAACAACCACACAAACCAATAACATTACCTTTCTGCCACTACTTGTTAATTTCACTCACTTTCTAGTTAATTATTTATGGCTCTATTTTGATTTCTATCTTGGACCATGAAAGAAAGCCCAAGCGGAGACGGAAGCGACAACCGAACGAACAGACGAACCATCCTCAAAACCGGTGCGCTCGGGGTCACGAGCCTCGTCGCGGGTACCGGTCTTGTCAGTGCGGAACTGAACGAGAAGCAACCGCGGGGAAGTGCGGTTCACACGGCGAAAGCATCGGGTGGAGCGACGATTTCCGACGAACAGCGACGGCAGGTCAGGAGACGTGCGGTCCGCGATTTCGAGCGGAAAAACGGGCGTTCCCCGGATGCAATCCCCGCCAGCGACCTGCAATCCGACGACGGTGACGTGGTCGCATACGCATACGCGCTCGATGCGAACGGCGTCGGCCGGGCGTACACCGGCATCGCTGGCGAGGACACGAACGAACCCGAGACGCAGTCCGGACGGGCCGAGGCGCTCATTCACGACCGGTTCGGCGGCCGGGTCGCTGAACTCTCATCAGCCGTCACGGCGTCCGAACAAGCGACGACGATGTCCGGTGGTCCCGTGACGGGGACGAACAACATGCAACAGATCTATTCGCACAAACTCGAAAACGCGATAGATCCGTACGGCGTCGCCGGAGCAACGTCGTATTGGTACCAGGACACCCTCGACAGCACCGACGGGGACATTCACTCGTTCAGCTCACCCGTCGGATTCGAACCGGGCACCTCGGCATTCGGGAGCGACTGGGAGAACGACTGGGGACGCGTGTTTCACCAGTGGGACGAGACTGAGATGGGCAACGTGGACGTCGATTATGGTCAGTGGCAACCGTACGGCACCCAAGGAGGTTCGTCGTCCAGAAGCTACTCGCTTAGCGTCAGCGTCGGCTGGATGACGGCGTCGGTTACGGCTGGCCTTAGCTGGTCGTACACACAACCGGATGTCGAAGTCATCGACGAGTCCTCGTCGTACCACAATTACAACCAGTGGCAGTTGAAGGTCAACGGCGGGGACGACGTGAGTCAGAACTTCGTCGGGTTCCAGCCGTCGAGTGCCGCCTCGATGGACCACTACGATAGCTCGATGGGAGAGAAAACCATCTGCATCAACAAGGTGAAAGGCCAGTTCGTTAACGACGGCTCGGAGCACTGGCTCGCCCACACGTCCACGTTCTACAAAGAACCCGCGTAGGCTCGAACGCGTCAGCGGACCGATTCCGAGCGTGTACGAAGACGCCGCCGTAAACCGTGGCTCACGCCCGTCTCGTCTTCAGCAAGTGGTGCGATCGGAACGCTCGTGCGACTTCACGTTCCGGTTCGCTCCCGAAACACGTCTTCGGACACCAAACTATTTCCGGTGAGTGAAATATTAAATTTATTCAATTTATAGTTAGTCATTTGTACCTTCGTTATTGCCATGTATTCGTGGCATGGAAGAAAAAGAATACTCCGGCGGAAGCAACGGACGAACGAACAGACGAACGATTCTCAAAACCGGCGCGCTCGGGATGACGAGTCTCGTTACGGGCACCGGCTTTGCCAGTGCAGAACTGAACCAGAAGCAGGCACAGGGAAGCGCGGTGTACACCGCGAAGGCGCCCGGTGGAGCCGCGGTGTCGGACGAGCAACGACGAGCGGTTCGTCGGCGAGCCGCCGACGATTTCGCGGAAAAGAACGGTCGTGCTCCCGCGGTCATCCCTGCGAGCGAGCAGGAGACGAGTTCGGGCGGAGTCGTGGCGTACGCCTACGGCTTCGATGCAGACGGCGTCGGGCACTCCTACGTCGGCGTTGCCGCCGAAGATCTGACGGAACCGCAGGCGGAGTCGGGCCGCTCGGAAGCCCTGATTCACGACCAACTCGACAGTCACGTCGCGGACATCTCCTCGACAATCAAAGCGTCCGAGCAGGCTACCACGATGTCCGGTGGAACCGTGTCCAGCACGGACAACATGCAACAGATGTTCTCGCAGAAACTCGAATACGCCGACGACCCGTACGGGACGGTCGGTGCCACGTTCTACGTGTTCATGGACACGCTCGGGAGCAGCGAGGGCGACGTGTTCGCGCTCCACTCCCCGGCCGGGTTCGAGCCGGGAATCTCCGCGTACGGGAGCGATTACAAGAACGAGTGGGGGAGAGTGTATCACAAATGGAATCAGAGCGAGATGGGCAACACCGACGTGGACTACGGCCAGTGGAACCCGTATGGAACGCAGGGCGGGTCGTCCTCGACCAGTTACTCGCTCAGCGTGAGCGTCGGCTGGATGACCGCGTCGGTCACGGCTGGCCTTAGCTGGTCGTACTCCCAACCGAACGTCGAAGTCGTGGACGAGTCCTCGCCGACCAACGAGTACAACCGGTGGCAGTTGAAGCTTAACTCCGCGTGGGACGACGACACCCGCGAGAACTTCATCGGCTTCCAGCCGTCGAGTGCAGCGTCGATGAACCACTACGAGGACTCGATGGGGCGACGAACCCTCTCCGGAAACGAGGTGAAAGCGAACTTCTCGAACGGCAGCGATAACTACGACCTCTCCTCGAAGAACGAGTTCTACCTGAACTCCAGTTAAAGAGAATCGGTCCCGTCAGCGACCCCACTCGCGCGCGACTTTCGGCCTGTCGCCGACCGACTGCACGCAGAGGTCTTCGTCACGGGCGGCGAGCGCTTCGAGTGCCGCCTTCGCGCTGGCGACGGTCGTGAAGTACGGGATGTCCTCCTCGACGGCCGTCTCCAGTGCGGCGCGGTCGTCGCTCACGAGGAGGTCCACTTTTCCGGTGCGAATCGCGTCGTTGACGTCCTCGAACTCGCCGAGTTCGTAGTAGTCGTCGAAGCCGTCGAGGTCGAAGTCGATGACTGCAACGCCATCTTTCGGAAGCGTATTCGAGGCGGCGGATTGGGCCTTCTCGTATGCCTTGCCGAACGAATCCGCGGTGCCCATCACTTCGCCCGTCGATTTCATCTCCGGGCCGAGGCGGGGGTCGGACCCCGAGAGGCGGTCGAACGGGAGGACGACCTCCTTCACGCTCGTCTGCTCGGGGATTTGCTCCGTCACGTCGAGTTCGGCCAACGTCTTCCCGGCCATCACCTTCGCCGCGAGTTTTGCGATCGGAACGCCCGTCGCCTTCGAGACGAACGGGACCGTCCGCGAGGAGCGCGGGTTGGCTTCGAGGACGTAGACGGTATCGTCTTGGACGGCCAGTTGCACGTTCATCAACCCGACCGTGTCGAGGGCGCGAGCGATGTCCTCCGTCACTTCGCGCACGCGGCCCAACGTCTCCTCGGAGAGCGAACGCGTCGGAATCAGGCAGGCGGAGTCGCCCGAGTGGACGCCCGCGCTCTCGACATGTTCCATGATACCACCGATGACGATGTCTTCGCCGTCCGAGACGGCGTCCACGTCCAGTTCCACCGCGTCGGCGAGGAATTCGTCCACGAGGATCGGCTTGTCGGGCGAGACGCGAACCGCCTCCTCGATGTACTCCGTGAGTTCCTCGTCGTCGTACACGATGTCCATCGCGCGGCCACCGAGGACGTAGGACGGGCGCACGAGGACTGGGTAACCGATGTCGTGTGCGAGTTCGAGGGCTTCCTCCTCGCTCGTCGCGCTTCCGCCGGTCGGCTGTTCGATTCCCAGGTCGTCCATCAGGCGGTTGAAGCGGTCGCGGTCCTCCGCGAGGTCCATCGCGTCCACCGTGGTCCCGAGAACCGTACAGTCGAGACCTCTGCGCTCGATCTCCTCGGCCAGCGGGTGACCGATATCGACCGAAGTCTGGCCACCGAACTGCACCATCACGCCGTCGGCGTCCGTCGCCTCGATGACGTCGGCGACCTCCTCGGCGGTGATGGGTTCGAAGAACAACCCATCAGAAGTGTCGTAGTCGGTCGAGACGGTTTCGGGGTTGTTGTTCACGACGTGCGCTTCGATGCCCATCTCGCGGAGCGCGCGAACCGCGTGCACCGAACAGTAGTCGAACTCCACGCCCTGCCCGATACGAATCGGGCCGCCACCGACGACGACGACGTTCTCGACGTCCGGATCGACTTGCAGTTCGTCGTTCCCGAACACGTTCGTCTCGCGGGCCGAGCGCGCGGAGTAGTAGTACGGCGTCGATGCTGCGAACTCGCCCGCGCAGGTATCGACCTGCTTGAACGAGCGTTCCGGAGCACTCGTCTCGACCGAACCGACGTCCGCACCGGCCATCGACGCAACTTCCTGGTTCGTGAACCCTTTCTCCGCGGCAGGGGCGAACTCGCCGTCCTGTGCGGCTTCGACGGCCTCGGCGATGCGGGCGTAGCGCTCGACGTACCACGACTCGATGCCGGTCAGGTCGGCGACCTGTTCGGCCGTGTAGCCGCGTTCGAACGCCTCGAACATGGCGTACGGGCGGTCAGGGGAGGGTCTTTCGAGATAGTAGGATTCGAGTTCGTCGTCGCCGACTTCGTCCCACTCCGCGTCGGGTTCGTACTCCGAACTGCGGAGCGCCTTGAGGAGGCTCTCCTCGAACGTCCGACCGATGGCCATCGCCTCGCCCGTGGACTTCATCGCCGTGCTGAGTTCGAAGTCCACGTCGTCGAACTTGTCCTTGGGCCAGCGCGGCACCTTCGTCACCACGTAGTCGATGGCGGGTTCGAACGCCGCAGTCGTCTCGCCCGTGATCTCGTTCTCGATCTCGTGCAGGCGTTTGCCGAGCGCGACCTTCGCCGTCACGCGGGCGATGGGATATCCCGTCGCCTTGGACGCGAGCGCCGAAGAGCGCGAGACGCGCGGGTTCACTTCGACGACGCGGTACTCGCCGCCGGGCGTGCCGTCGTCGTGCCACGCGAACTGGATGTTACACCCGCCCTGAATCCCCAGGTCGCGGATGACTTCGAGGGCCGCGTCGCGCATCTCCTGATGACCCTCGTCGGGAATGACCTGCGAGGGCGTGACGACGGTGGATTCGCCCGTGTGAATCCCCATCGGGTCCAGGTTCTCCATGTTGCAGATGATGATACACGAGTCGTCCGCGTCGCGCATCACCTCGTACTCCAGTTCGACCCAACCCGCGATGGATTCCGTGATGAGCACCTCGCTGTTGCGCGAGAGGCGCAGTCCCTTGCGCACGCGCTCTTTCAGTTCGTCCATCTCGTGGACGACGCCGGACCCGGACCCGCCGAGGGTGTAGGTCGTGCGCGAGATGACGGGGAGTCCGCCGACGGTCTCGACGGCGTCCTCGACGCGCTGGCCGAGGGCCTCCTCGTCCAACTCGGCGACAGTCTCGCCCTCGTCGAGCGTGATGGTCGTCGAGTACGGCATGGGTTGGCCGAGTTCCTGCATCCGCTGACGGAAGAGGTCGCGGTCCTCCGTCGCGTAGATGGTTTCCAGCGGCGTTCCCATGATCTCCACGTCGTACTCTTCGAGGATGCCCTCCTCGCTGAGTTCCGCGGTGACGTTCAGTCCCGTCTGTCCTCCGAGTCCGGCGATGACCCCGTCAGGGCGCTCCTTCCGGATGATTTCGGCGATGGCTTCGGTGGTGATGGGTTCGATGTACACCTCGTCGGCCATCTCCGGGTCGGTCATGATGGTCGCCGGGTTGGAGTTCACGAGAACGACTCGCGCCCCCTCTTCCTGTAGTGCACGGCAGGCCTGCGCGCCGGAGTAGTCGAACTCCGCAGCCTGTCCTATCTGGATGGGTCCGCTTCCGATGAGCAAAATCGTCCTGTTCTCGGTGTCACTCATGGCTGTTACCCGTGTGAAGTTCGTACATCGTAATAAGCCCCACGAATCATTACGAGGTACGAAACTTGATTTCGAATTTCGGAAGAGAAAACGGAGGATTGGAGTTATTGGATAGCTTGGCAGTTGTTAGTGGCCGGAAGACGAAGGAACGGCTGTAGAAATGAACGAAGACAGTAGGAACGGTTCTATCCCTTCGTGAACATCGTACTCAAAGAACGGGGCAGAGCGGGAGATTCTGGTAATCGATGAGGAAGAATATGGGCGGCAGGCCAACCAACTGCTTGCGGGCCGGGTGCGAGGCGCACCCGGCCCGCCGCTGTCCTGGCGGGTCCCGGGCGAGCGAGGGATAGTGCGAGTGGGCGCGTGCGTCCACGAGCGACTGACCGAGTGAGGGCGGGGTATTTCCTAAGTCGTTGTCGAATTCGTAGCCGTTGCTGTCGTTGCTATCGTTGCTGTCGTCACGGAAATCGTCATCGTGGCTGTAACTGCGGTCGTTACTGAAACGCCCTTGCGTCGTCTCACGCCGCACGCGGACGCGGAAAACGAGAATGACGCGTTTCGCTCTCCGAGCACACATCAGCAGGTAAAGGGTTTTACAGCCTGAACCACTACGTCGAATCATGTGGAAACGGATGCTGGCGCTGTTGCTGTTGATTCCGTTACTCGACGGGCTGTTTCTCGTCTTCGTCGCCACCCAGATTGGCTGGCAGATAACCGTCCTGCTCGTCGTACTGACCGCCCTGCTCGGAATGTTGCTGGTTCGTGCCGAAGGGAGACACACCATCAGAAAGATCCAATCCGACCTCGCGAGCGGGGATATTCCCACGAATCGGATCATCGACGGCGGATTCCTGCTCGTCGCGGGTGCCTTCCTGCTCACGCCCGGCCTCATCACCGACACGCTCGGGTTCCTGTTCGCGCTCCCGCCGACGCGTGCGGTGTTCCGCACCGTGGCGAAGAAGTGGGTCATCACGCCCTACATCGACAAGCAGACCGGCGGGTTCGCCTCGGGCAACGTCTACACCTTCGGCTTCCCTGACGGTGGCAGCGTGAGCGGCAGCGGCACGGCCGGTTCGAGTGGTCAGGACGGTGATACGTACCGGGTGGATTCGGACTCCTACGATATCGGTTTCGATGACGACGCGGAGGAGAAAGGAAACCCTTAAAAATCTCACCGGGCAATGAGTAAATGCGCCCAACAGAGGGCCAATAGCTCAGTTAGGTTGAGCGCTCGGCTGATAACCGGGAGGTCCGCGGTTCAAATCCGCGTTGGCCCATCCCACTTTCACTCGGTCTTTGACCGATCGAAAACGGGGGCGTAACCTCCCCAGCCAACTAATCTTACGGGAATCACCTTCTACAGCGACCCGCTTCTCGTGTGGAGTTGGACTTGTCGCAAGAGATATGACATCAATTCGACCAAAGTGAATGGACAGTTCTTGGACTTCTTTATATATGATCATGGGGTCAGTTACCCGATGAAACTAGTTTTTCAGGTGTCGTGTGCAAAATGCCCCGCGTATCTGCTACTTCACGCTCTTGTCCGATCACACAGCCGTCGTTTCGCCTACGAGTTCGGTTTCTTTCCCACTCTGACGACTGGACACCCAAGTGCTCAGGGTCACTGACACCCCGGTCAAGAGGCCGATTCTCGTCCCGAGTTCCTTCCCGCCGACGACACGCGCAGCGGCTGTCGCGACGATGAATGCGATGAGGCCGCTCAGAAGGCTCTTTTTCAGGGTTATGTGGCCACTACATCAGGCAGATAAAAGGTTCCATCGGTTGAAAATTGGGCGAATAACCCGTGAGCCGTACTCGTGGTTGCTAGAGGGACGACGAGCCTTCGAGATGTACTCCTCCGTATTCGGTACGCCGTTCCGATCCCGGTCTGTGGGTTTCGACGAGGCTGCTGTCCGATAGCACTAGGGTTTGACGGTGGTCTGCCAGTCCCCGTCAGTTTCCCCGTTTCACGACTTCCGGTCGGTCGAACCCTGGAAAACGGTCATGGCGTTCACACCTCGTGCCCGTCCGTTCCCTCCGTTGTGTACCTATTCGGTGGGAACTCCACATCGCACTCCTTGAACGCGATTGTCGGTTTTTGGTTCCCGACGTAGATGATAACCGGGCGACTGCCACTGGAGTTGTACGGGTCCCCTGCACATCCCTCCGCGGTCAGCGTCGTTTCGCGTGATTTCCCGCCGGTAATTTCGGCGTCGATGCGATACGATTGCCCGTGTTCGAGCGTCTCGGAGAACCACAGGAGATGCCCGCTTGGAACTTCGTATTTCGCATCGACCAGCGGCGTTGGATCCGATTTCCGAGAGACGGCAACGTGGACTTTCCGTGTTTTCGAACTGCTGTTCGCCAGTGCGAGGCCTTCGGTTCCGGTGTCGGTCGTGATTCGCGTCGTGGTTCGAGTGGTCGATTCGTTTGTAGTCGGTTCCCCGTTCTCCCCCGCGGAGTTCAGGGAACCGAGACAACCGGACAGTCCGCTCGACAGGAGAGCACTCCCGCAGACCAGTAGACGGCGTCGTCTCATCGGGTAGAAAAAACGCGAACGACAGCATAAGCTTTCAGTTCGGTAACCGATGTTACTCGAACTCCCGTTCCCGCTCTCGCCGCGCCTCCACGTCCGCTACCGTCTCGTTCTCCAACAGCAGATCTACCCGCCGTTCGAACTCCTCTTCGTCGATCTCCCCGCGGGCGTACCTATCCCGAAGCGTATCGAGGGCGTCCTGTCGGTTGTCGTTTCGTTTCTCCGCTCGGTCGGTTTGGCGGTCGTCTTGCCGTTGGTGGTCTCGTTTTCGTCGTGCCCGTTGGCGCTCCGAAAACGACTGCGAGAGTATTGTCAGAAGCGGGAGAACGACGGCGAATCCGAATACGAACACCATCCAGAACCAACTGTAGCCGAGAAACAGCGCGAGCAACCCGGCTCCGAGGACCCCAATCGCAACGAGAGGTGGAATTTGGTCGACGAGAGAGATATGCCCATCACTCATGTCACCATCTTTACCACGGTTCATAAAAACTCTGTCACTCGTTAGGGAGCAGGCTCTTACGGAATGCAACCCAATCCCTTGCATGGCAAACCGCGTGCCATCGGGACCGGAGGGGGTACCGTTTTTGGGGTCGAGTCTCCAGTACGCAGACGACCCGTTGGGGTTCATGGAGCGCGTCGCACGCGAGTACGGCGACGTGGCCCGAATCGACGTGTACGGAACGGAGGTGTACCAGGTGGCCGACCCGGAGGCCATTCGGCGCGTCCTCGTGACGAACGCCGAGAACTACCGCAAGCCGACGTTGGGCGGGGACGAGGGACTGGGAGGGTTGCTCGGAGACGGTCTACTGACGAGCGACGGCGAGCACTGGCGACGCCAGCGCACGGTCATGCAACCGTCGTTCTACGGCGAGAAACTGAACGAGTACGGCGATATCATAGTCCGCGATACGACCGAGTTGGCCGACTCGTTCACCGACGGGGAGCACACGGACATCCACGCCGAGATGTCCCAGCTAACACTCAGAATTGTCGTCGAGAGCCTGCTCGGTTCGCGGATCGACGGGATGGAGCGGGCCATCCGGGAGGCCCTCATCGAAGTCGGCGAACGGTTCCGACCCGGTCCGGCAGGGTTCGTCCCGGAGGAAGTGCCGACGCCGCGAAACGTGCGCTACCGCCGCGCCGTGGACAGGTTGGATCGAATCCTCCGCGAGATTCAACGACAGCACGACTACTCGGGCGACGAGAACGACCTGCTCGGAACGTTGCTCGGCGAGCACGAAGAGGGGAACCTCACCGACGAGAGCGTTCGCAACGAGATGATGACGTTGTTGCTCGCGGGTCACGACACGACCGCTTTGACGCTGACGTACGCGTGGTACCTTCTCGCGAAGCATCCCGACGTACGGCGGGAGTTCCACGACGAACTCGATGCAGTGGTCGACGGAACGCCGACCGTCGCCGACCTCACAGATCTCGACTACCTCGACGAAATCGTGACGGAGACGTTGCGTCTCTACCCGCCCGCCTACGTCGTCTACCGGCAGGCGGACGAGGCGGACGACCTCGCCGGGTTTCACGTCCCCGCCGACACCGTCGTTTCGACCCCGCAGTGGGTCGTTCACCACGACGAGCGCTTCTTCGATGACCCGTGGGAGTTCCGCCCGGAGCGCTGGACGGACGACTTCCGCCGCGAACTCCCACAGTTCGCGTACTTCCCGTTCGGCGGTGGCCCGCGCAAATGCATCGGCGACGGCTTCGCCATGCGCGAGGCGAAACTCGTGTTGGCGACGCTCGGCAAACGATTCGAGTTCGACCTCGTCTCCGACACGCCGCTGGCGCTCGTTCCGCTCGTCACCTTGCACCCCGAAAATCCGGTCGAGGTGACCGTGAAGGCTCGCTAACGCGCCCGTTCCGTCGTTCCGTTTTACCGTTCCGTTTCGCCGTGTCGCGTTCTCAATCCATCGACCGGACGGTGAACGAGATACCGATACCGGCCGCCAGCAGGACGACGAGGTTGAACGCCGCGTTGAACAGCGGTCGGTACCGGTCCGCGACGAACGTCCGAATCACGTCGAGGGCGCTCATGTAGAACTGGAACAGGGCTACGGCCGCGAGAAGGACGAGGACGACGAGCGCTCCCTGAGACAGGTACTTCCGTGGATTCGAGTCACGGGACGGCTTCGTTCGTCCGGCCTTTTCCGGCGTCTCGTGGCGGGTGTGACGGTCCCCTTGCCCGTGTTGCTCGTCACCCATGTTCGTCTGCTCGCTTTCCTCTCGATTCGATTCGGATTCCGACCGCTCGGGGGTCGTCATTGATTCGGTTTCAGTCATGGTTGTCCGTTTCGCCGCACGAGTTGTCCCGCCCCGAGAAGGGCGACGATACCGGCGAGGACGGTGAAACCGGGTTGGCCGCCGTCGTTCACCGTTCTGGTCGTCCGTTCCGATTTCCCCCTGTCGCCCTCTTGGAAGTCCGAAACGGACAGTTCGACGTCCGTCTGCGTCTCGTTCACCGAGAGCCGCTTCGACGGGTCGAGGTTCGCGGCGCTCCGCGCGGAACCGACGACGACGCCATCCTTCCAGAGAATCGCGTCGAGATAGTAGTTGTAGCCGTCCGGGACGGTCACGGTCGCGGACGGGTCCGCGGTTCGTCCCGACGGGAATGGAGACACGGTCGGCGACGATGTTGGAATCCGCTTGTCGCGCGACGAAGACGATACGGACGTTCTCCGATGCGTCGTCGCCGCGGTTCGTCAGATACGTGGAGACGTTGAGCGACGCCGTATCGTCGTGAACGTCAGCGATGGAGTAGTCGATCGGTGGGAGTCCGCTCGTGTCGCCGTTCCAGTGGAAACCGACGGCCGTCCGCTCGTAGGCCGGTTCGAGCGCATCGACGCCTCGGACCTCCTTACCGCCCTCTGCGATTCGTTCCCCGTTCTCGAAAACCACGGTTTCGATCCGGTAACCGCCGCGACGTTCGACCGAGAGGTTTTGCGTGACGCTCGTTTCCCGTTCCCCGTCGATGGTCGGAACTCGCGTTCGCGTCGTCGCCTCGACCAACCCGGAATCGAGATGAATCGCCCGGACGAGGACGGAGACGGAGACGTTTTCCGCCGACCCACCCCTGTGGTCGAGTCGGGTCTCGATACGTAACGTCGTCGTTCCACCGGAAACGTGGCCGGGCGCGATGGCGACGTCCTCGATTCGAAGACGACTCGGGGGGTCGTCCGTGGACGCCGTCGCAATCGCACCGGGAAGAACGGCGAGCGTGAGCAGGCCCGCCACGGCGACGACTGCGATGGCGACCGCCAATATTCGTTCTCGGTTCATGTCCGATTCGTGTAACGTCCCGGCAAATACTTTGTGATCTGTTATGTGTTGTGTTTGTCAGCTCAAAACCGTACGATTCAGGCAGGTGGAGCACGAAGCCCCCTTCATGAGCACGAACAACGCCGGCGGGAAGATCCGCTTCGGCTTGATGATGGCCCTCGGCATCATCGTTCCGGGACTGATAAAGTACGTTCTGACCCAGAACGGCTACAGCATGCTCGGAACCGTGATTTTCTTCACGCTGTACCTGACGGCCGCCATCTTCATCTGGTTCGTCTGGATACGTCCGCTGGAACTGACCGGGTCTAGCGAGGCGTAACGGCATCCGTCTTTCTCCCGTTCGGACACCGCTGGTGGATAGAACACCTTTTTTCCTTGGAGGCCGACAGTACGGATATGGCAGACGACCTAACGGCCACGCTTCACACGAATCACGGCGACATCGAAGTCGAGTTGTTTGACGAGCGCGCACCCAAGACGGTGGCGAACTTCGTCGGACTGGCGACGGGTGACCGCGAGTGGACCGACCCACAGTCGGGCGACCGAAAGACCGACGAACCGCTCTACGACGACGTGCTCTTCCACCGCGTCATCGAGGGCTTCATGATTCAGGGCGGCGACCCGACGGGAACGGGCCGCGGCGGTCCCGGCTATCAGTTCGACGACGAGTTCCACCCGGAACTCACCCACGACAGCGAGGGCGTCCTCTCGATGGCCAACTCCGGCCCGAACACCAACGGGTCGCAGTTCTTCATCACGCTCGACGCCACGCCGCACCTCAACAACCGCCACGCCGTGTTCGGTGAGGTCGTAGACGGCATGGACATCGTCAAGGAAATCGGCTCCGTCGATACGAACCCGCAGGACAAGCCGCTCGACGACGTCGTCCTCGAATCCGTCGAGATTCACGACTGAGCGAACTCGTTAACGATCCGACTTTTTTCGCGCGTCGTGTTGCTCGAACTGGCTGATTGTTCCCGCCGCATGACCCGATTCATCGGCACGCGAATTCCGAAACCACTTCCCACGTTCGACCCAAAGTCAGGCCATGGATCAGTCTGCGGAACGGACGAAAATCGAGTGGCGCGAGTGGGGTGACGCGGCGTTCGAGGAGGCACAGGACGCCGACAAACCCATCCTTCTCTCGCTGTCCGCTCGGTGGTGCTCGTGGTGCCACGAGATGGACGACACGACCTACGCGGTGCCGACGCTGGCGGCGAACGTCAACGACTCGTTCGTCCCGGTCCGGGCCGACATCGACCGCCACCCCCGTGTCAGGGAACGGTACAACATGGGCGGGTTCCCGACGACGGTGTTTCTGACGCCCGAAGGCGAACACCTGACCGGCGCGACGTTCCTCGACGCGAACACTATGCGCCAAGTGGTCGGGCAGGTGCGCGACCTCTGGGAGCACAAGGGCCGGGAAGCCTCGCAAATACCGCGCAACATCCGCGACCAGAGTCCACCGTCCGGCGAGGTCACCGACGAAATCGAGCGTCTGATGGTCGGGCAAATCGAGGACCAGTTCGACCCGACCAACGGCGGGTGGGGCGACGACGCGAAGTTCCCGCTCCCG
>NZ_JBAWAC010000007.1:0-2750 GCF_049589095.1 Haladaptatus sp.
ATGAAGGAGTTCGTGACGGCGTTGACCGCCATGCGCGTTCCGAGAATCCCGACGACGACCGCTATCGCGAGTTTTCCCGAGACGAGCGTCAGTGCGATGGGAGCGACGACGCCGATGGCGGTGACGACGAGGAGGACGGGTTTGATGCCCAGTCTGTCGGCGGCGCTGCCCGCGATGATTTGGGATATCGCGCCGGTGACGAACATGAACCCGAACAGCAGGGCGGCGGTTCCCTGACTCAGCCCCTTCGTCTGGAGATACGTCGGGAGGAACGCGGTGATTCCCTGATAGGCGAAGAGCAGAATCGCCACCGAGAGGGTCGCGAGCAGGATGGAGCGGTCCGAGAGCGTCCCGACGAGTTCGCCGAACTCCGGTAGCGTGGAAGACGAGGCCGTGTCGGATTCACCGCCGTCGGAGACGGCGTCGGTCTCCGACGGGTCGTCGCTCGAACGGTCGTCCTCGGAGGGACGTTCGGGGACGACGTTCCACGCCATCACCGCCATGACGAAGAACGGGACCGCCAACCCGGCGAGGATGGCCCGCCAACCGATGCTGGAGACGACGGCCGCCGCGATGTTCGGGAGGAACGCGGACCCGAGGCTACCGATGGCCAACGTGATGCCGAACGCCGCGCCCGCGTTCCGCGTGAATGTCCGCGAGAGGACCGTCCCCCGACTCGGGCCGTAGAGGCCGGACGTGAGTCCGTAGGCCGCGCTGCCGAGGAAGAAGACGCCGAAAGCCGGTGCGAATCCGAGGAGGAGCATGCTGAACCCGGATAGACCGAGGCTTGCGGTCAACAGTCGTCGCTCCCCGAGACGGTTGACCAACACCCCCGCCGGGAACTGCATCAAGGCGTAACCGATCCAGAGGGCGGTGATGGCGAGTCCGGCGAGCGAGTCGGAGATGTGGAGATTCGATTCGATCTGGGGCAACAGCGTCGGGAGGATGAACCGCATACCGAGCGTGAACGCCCACCCGATTGCGACGGTGACGAGCAGCCAGCCCCGGCCGTCACCCCGGAGGCCGCGAACCGTCTCCCGTAACTGTCGAGATAGCGAACGATAGCGAGCGGACATCTGGTAGTTCGAGGATGGTTCGGCGGCCGGTTAAATGGGCGGATGTCACCCAATCTTCACCGGTATTCCGCCGTCACGACGATGCCCGGCCCCCCTCGCCGGAGCGGTTTTGTCGATAGGGATCGTCATCGCTCGGACGATGGGGACGATGGAAACGGAATCGGAACCGGTTCGGGGACTCGTGGACGTGGACGTACAACCGCTGTCGGCGTTGCATGAGCGCGTGGGGGAGCGCGTCGAACTCACGGTCGGCGGCGACCCCGACGAGGACTCGCTCGTCGACGAATTGGCCGACGTGGACGTGGTGTTCACGACCTCTCGCCTGCCGATTTCGCGGCGAGTTCTCGAAGCGACGGACCTCTCGGTGGTCGCCAAGTTCGGCACCGGCCTCGACAACGTCGATGTCGAAGCCGCGAACGACCACGGAATCCCGGTGACGTACACGCCCGGACTCAACGCGCTCTCCGTGGCTGAACACGCACTCGGCCTCCTGCTGGCGACGTTCCGACGAACGGTTCACGCCCAGCGCGTCCTCGAATCAGGCGGCTGGCGAGACGAAACGCCCATCGGTCGGCAACTCTCGGGGAAGACGGTCGGAATCGTCGGCTACGGTCGAATCGGCCAACGGTTCGCCACGCTGCTCGACGGGTTCCACGCCGAGACGCTCGCGTTCGATCCGTACATCGGTGAGGAGGACGCGGAACTGACGGGCACGGAGATGACGACGCTCGATTCCCTGTTGGAACGGAGCGACGCCGTCGTGGTCACCACCGAGTTGACCGACGAGACGCGCGGCATGCTCGACGAAGCGGCGTTCGCCGCGATGAAACCGTCGGCCGTCGTCGTCAACGTCGCACGGGGGGCAGTCATCGACCAATCGGCACTCATCGGGGCACTCCGCGACGGAACCATCGCCGGTGCCGGACTCGACGTGTTCGAGTCGGAGCCGCTGGCTCCCGATTCGCCGCTCCACGGGTTCGAAACGGTCACGCTGACGCCGCACATCGCGGCGCGAACCGAGGAGGCGAGCGTGGCCTGCATCGACCGTTTGGCGACGAACGCGCTCGCCCTGCTCGACGGGCGGACGGTTCCCGACCGCTATCTGGCGACGGGCACCGACCTGCGATAGTCAGACCGACAGGTCGGCCCCTCGCAATCGACGGGCGTTGATGGCGACGATGACCGTGCTCGCGGACATGGGCACGGCACCGACGGCGGGCGAGAGCAGGATACCCAGCGGCGCGAGGACGCCCGCCGCGAGCGGGAGCGCGAAGACGTTGTACCCCGTCGCCCAGACGAGGTTCTCCTGCATCTTCCGGTAACTCGCACGGCTGAGGCGGATCAACTTCACCACGTCGAGCGGATCGTTCTCCACGAGAACGATGTCGGCGGATTCGATGGCGACGTCGGTGCCGCTCCCGATGGCGATTCCGACGTCCGCGCGCGTCAAGGCCGGGGCGTCGTTCACGCCGTCGCCGACCATCGCCACGCGTTTGCCTCCCGCCGTGAGTTCCGTGACTCGCTCGTCCTTCTCCTCCGGCAGCACCTCGGCGAAGTAGGTGTCGATACCCAGTTCGTCGGCCACGGAACGGGCGACGGCCTCGCTGTCGCCCGTCAGCATGGCGACTTCGATTCCCATCCCGTGGAGCGCATCGACGGTCCGCTTGCTCGCCT
>NZ_JBAWAC010000008.1:0-3089 GCF_049589095.1 Haladaptatus sp.
GCGTAGCGGTAAGTGGTCGTCGCAGAGACAACGATCACGGCAACCCCAAAGGAGACACCATGACAACAGAAACGCAATCGATGGAGCAGTCCGTGCGATACGGCGTCGACAGCAAGACGTTCGCGGAGTTCGTCGACTACGCTCAGGCGAACCCCGATGACGTCCAATTCGAACTGAGTGCGAAAGGTTACTGGGAAGGACGAGCGTTCCACACGCTCTCGAAGATAGGCCCCTACTCGCTCGGCGGGGAGACAATCGACCGCGAAACCCGCGACTACACGTTCCCGTTCGGCGCTCACAAAGAGGTCGAGGCGGCGATGGGGTTCGTCGGTCCGGACGACCGTCCCGAAGTGATCGAAACCGCGCTGGCCGCGCTGAGCGGCTGTCTCAGTCACGTTATCTCGCTTCACCTCGCAGCCGAGGGTCTCGAAGTGGAGACACTCGAAACGACGGTTCGAATTCCCTGGGATCCGTTCGTCGCCCTCGATATCGACGACACGGAAACTCGGGATGGGACGCTCCGGGACCAGTTCGGCGAGTTGGATATCGAAATTCACGTGGGTGGCGAGAGCGTCACCGAGGAGACTATCGAACGTGTACGGAGTGCTGCGCGTCGGTCAGCAGTGTACAACCTCATCTCGTTGGCCCATTTCGCCGAACCATCCGTCGAGAAAATCGCGGCCGATTCGACCGTCGATTGAACGAGGACGCTCAGAATCGACGAACGACGCCGTTTTTCGCAGTGTCTATTTCGAGACAGTCTGTGACTCTACTCCCGTAGATACGCCACGACTTCGTCCGGGTCCGCCGATAGACCGCCGCCCTGCGCGAACGTCGGACTGCCGCCACCGCCGCCGCCGAACTCGGCGGTTACGTCGTCCACCACGTCGCCAGCATCGGCCTCGCCAGCAGTACCGACGACGATGAACGTCGAACCGTCCTTTCCGGCGAGCGCGACCACGTCGGCCGTCTCACCCGCGAGTTCCCGCACCCTGTCGCTCAGTTCGTTCGGTCCGACGCCGTCGATGGTTCCGACCAGCCACTCGTGACCGTTCCGGACGACGGTCTCCTCCGCGAGTTCCGCGATTGTCGCCCCGACAAGTTGCGATTTTGCGTCGGCTAACTCGGCTTCGAGCGCATCGATTTCGTCGGTGAGGCGGGCGATTTCGTCGGGCAAATCCCGAACGCCGGTTCCCGCGGTTCGTGCGGCGTCCAGCGCGCTCAGTTTCTCCTCCGTCCGCGTGCGGATGGCTGGCGGGCCGACGGCGAACTCCACGCGCGTCATGCCCTCGCCGGGGTTCGACCGGTCGAGGATCGTCACCGGGCCGATTTCGCGGGTGTTCTCGACGTGCGTGCCGCCACAGGCCGCCACGTCCCAGCCGTCGATATCGACCACGCGAACCGTGTTCGAACCGCTCAACACGCCCTCTTCCGTTTTGGTGTTGAACGCGATTTCCTCCCGTTCCAGCGCTTCCTCCTTCGGGAGTTGTTCCCACGAAACGGGTATCGAGTCCCATACCGCGCGGTTCGTCAGGCGTTCGAGTTCCGCGAGAACCCCGTCGTCGATGTCCGTCGAGGTCTGGAAATCGACGCGGATCTTCTCCTCGCCGATGTCGAAGCCGCCGTAGCCGAGATCGGCCAAGATCCGCCGACCCGCACCGTACAGGACGTGACTCGCCGTGTGCGAGCGCATGCAGTAGGTGCGAAACTCCTCGTCGATCTGGCCGCTGATTTCATCTCCCTCGGCGAAGTCGGGCGTCGCTTCGAGGCTGTGAACCACCCCGTCGTCCCGTTTCTGTACGTCCACGACCGGAATCCCGTCGAGCGTTCCCCTATCGGCCGGTTGACCGCCGCTCTCGGCGTAAAAATACGTCTCCGAAAGGACGATATCGGTGCCATCGACGGCCGAAACGGTCGCCTCGAAACTCGTTCGATACGGCTCTGCTGGCGCATGAGTCATACCCGTTCGTGCGAAACGGGCGGACAAAAACGCTACGCCGACTCCGACAACGTCAGGTCGAGGCGTTCCTCCAGCGCCTCGATGACCGACCCGCCGACGCTCGCGCGGTTGGCTCGGCTCTGTTCGACTGCGAGCAGGTCGTCTTCATCGATTCCGAGTTCGTCCGCGAGTTCGCCGGACTGCAGTCCGGCCTCCTGTCGTGCCTCGACGACGCGGTCGCCGTAGTCGGAGACGAGATACGGGAGCGGGTCGCTGTCATAGCTCGTCCCCTCCTCTTCCCAGTGGCGTGCATCTCCCTTGCGGGCGTCGTCCATGCGCGCCGTGCGCTGGGCGGCGCGCCGTTTGCGGTCCTGCTCGCTCAACTGGTTTCCGCCCGTTGTCCGCTCTTCCTTCGGTTCCGCGGCGTCGTTGTGACTCGCACAGTCTTTGCAGACCTGCAGGGTCGCACCTGCGACGCTCGCCTCGGTCAGCGAGTCGGAGGCTTTCCCGCAGAGTTCACAGGAACCGCCGCTACCGCTTCCGGACGAATTCCCGGTCGAGTATTTTGCCATACCCCCGTTAGGAAGGGACTACATTTCAATATCGCGTTTGATTTCCGGAGCAAAGTGCGCCCGAACGCTTATTCACGGCCTCGTCGTGGTCGTTCCGAGGTATCGAAGATGCTCAGCGCACGAAATCGACTCGACGGGGAAGTGGTGGCAGTGGAAACGGGCGACGTGACCGCGGAAGTAATTCTGGACGTCGGTGACGACGAAGTCGCTGCCGTCATCACCCGTGAATCGGTCGAAAACCTCGAAATCGAGGAGGGGATGGAACTGACCGCCGTGGTCAAGGCGACCGACGTCATGGTCCGGTCGGACTGAAACTCATCGCTCCATCGACGCGGCGATTCGTTCGACGGCGCGAACGAATCGCCAGAACAGGTACAGTCCGATGAGCGGGAAAACGATACCGAACCACGCGAAGAACCGCTGATTGATGAAAATGCTGTACAGGAAGGTGAGGATTGCGACGCCGATAATCGTCCAAATGAGGTACCGTTCATCGAAATTCTCGGACATATTTATGTCGAATATCAAATCGGATATATAGATGCCGGTGCGAGAACGAGTATCGGATATCCTGACTT
>NZ_JBAWAC010000009.1:0-4571 GCF_049589095.1 Haladaptatus sp.
GTACAAATTTCCGGTGTCACGAAGTGGTTTGGTGACGTGCATGCAGTCGACGACGTCAGTTTCGAAGCCGAACGCGGTGAGTTCGTCTCGCTCCTCGGTCCGTCAGGGTGCGGCAAGACGACGACGCTCCGAATGATAGCCGGACTCGAAACGCCGACGTCGGGAACCATCGAAATCGGTGGAGAGGTGGTGACCGAACAACCCCCCTACGAGCGCGACATCGGCATGGTGTTCCAGCACTACGCGCTCTTCCCGCACAAGACCGTCGGTGAGAACGTCGGGTTCCCGCTGAAGATGCGCGGCGTCGGCAAGGAAGAACGTCGCACCCGCGTCGAAGAGGCACTCGAAATGGTCAGATTGCCGGATATGATGGACCGGTCGCCGACCGAACTCTCCGGCGGCCAACAACAGCGCGTCGCCCTCGCGCGGGCGCTCGTGTTCGAGCCGAACGTCCTCTTGATGGACGAGCCACTCTCGGCGCTCGACCGCGTCCTTCGACAGAAGATGCGCATCGAACTGGAACGCATCCAAGAGGAGATCGGCATCACGACCATTTACGTCACCCACGACCAGATGGAGGCGTTCTCGCTGTCCGACCGCGTCATCGTCCTCGACAGCGGCGAACTGTCCCAACAGGGCAGTCCGCTCGACATCTACGAGAACCCACAGTCCGAGTTCGTCGGCGAGTTCATCGGCCAATCGACCAAACTCGCAGGGACGATCACCGACGGAGACGACAACGTCGCACTCCGGACCGACTCCGGCTTGACGCTCGAATCGACCGAGAAAACCCTCCCGCCGAACGCGCCAGCGTTGGCCTTCCTCCGGGCGGAGAAACTCAGCATCTCGAAGGTCTCGACCGGGGCCACGAACGAACTGTCGGCGACGGTGACGACGATGAGTTATCTGGGCGAGAAGACGCTGTTCTTCTGTACGCTCTCGACCGGCGAGGAGATAACCGTCGCCGAACACGGCTTCACCGGCATCGAAGAGTACGAGTCCGGTGACGAGGTGTTCATCACGATTCCGGCGGAGGAACTCCTCCTCGTGGACAGCAAATCCGAGGGAGAACCCGCATGAGTAGCGAGCAAGAGTCGTTCGGAAACGGCGTGCAGTCGGCCTCCGTCGAGACGGACGGCCTCCGCGAGTGGCCGTTCAAAATCAGGACCGCGATACTTCGATCCGGTCCCGTCACCGGCCCGTTCGACCGAATCAAAAACCGCGAGAGCATCCTCGCCAGCGTGCAGGCGGGTCTCGGCCTCGGCTGGATGGTTCTGTTCCTCTTTGCCCCGCTTCTGTATATCGTGACGCTGTCCTTCTGGCAGCGCGGCGCAGGTGGCGTCATCATCCAGCAGTTCTCGCTGAGCAACTACGAGTACATCCTGACCCAGAACGTCGATCTCGCCACGCTGACGTTCGACAACCTGTATCTAACCATCCTCTGGCAGTCCCTGAAGTACGGCTTGTTCGTCACGCTGGGCGCACTCGCCCTCGGATACGTTCCCGCGTACTTCCTCGGCCGGACCGTCTCGAAATGGAAGGCGGCGTTCCTCCTCCTCGTCGTCCTTCCCTTCTGGGTTCCGCTCATCATCCGGTACTACGCGTGGATCCTCGTCCTCGGGAACAAGGGACTCCTCGTGTCGATGCTCGGGTGGGTCGGCATCGAGAACGGCGGGTTCCTCTACTCGGACCTCGCCGTCATCTCGGGACTCACGCAGGCGTTGCTGCCGTTCATGATTCTCCCGATTTACAACAGCGTCAACGAGATAGACGACTCGCTCATCGAGAGCGCGAAGACGATGGGTGCGACGCCTCTACGGACGTTCTACGAGGTGACGCTCCCGCTGACGCTGCCGGGTATCAGCGCGGGCGTGATTCTCGTGTTCATCCTCTCGGTCGGGAGTTATATGGCACCGGCGCTGCTGGGTTCCCCGTCGAACACGATGGTCGCCAACCTCATCGAGACGACGTTTGGCCAGAACTTCGATTGGCCGCTGGCGAGCGCCATGGGCGTCGTCTACCTGCTCGTGTTGTTCACCCTCATCAGTGTGTTCAACCGGTTCGTTGGCCTCGACGACGTGATCGGAGGTGGTGCTGAATGAGGACCCGCGACGAACTCGGATGGAGCGCGATCAAGGGGACGACCGGGTTAGTGTACCTGTTCCTCCTGTTCCCGCTCCTCGCGGTCGTGATCATCTCGTTCCAACCGTCGAAGTTCCCGACGTTCCCGCCGGAGGGGTTCAGCCTCAAATGGTACCAGGCGTTCCTCAACAGCGATCGGATGCTCACGGCACTCAGGAACAGTTTTATCGTCGCGCTTGGCGCGTCGGTGTGTGCGGGCATCGTCGGCACCATAACCGCCCTCGGATTCGTCCGGCGGTCGTTCCCCAAGAAGGACATCCTGTCGAGCGTGCTGTTCCTGCCGATGATAATCAGTCCGGTCGTCATCGGCGTGGCGCTGACGGCCTTCCTCACGAAAATGGGGTTCCAGAAGAACTACCTGTTCCTCATCGCGGGCCACACGACGCTCGTGTTGCCCTATATCTTCGTCACCGTCCGAGCCCAACTCTACGGGTTCGACCATGAGGTCGAGGAGGCCGCGATGACGCTCGGGGCGAACGAACTGGAGACGTTCTTCGAGGTGACCCTCCCGCTCATCACGCCGGGGCTCGCCGCTGGGATGCTCCTCGCGTTCGTCATCAGCTTCGGCGAGTTCACGGCGACCCAGTTCTGGGTCCAACCGTCGACCTCGACCGCGCCCATCGAGATTTACACGATGGTCCGCACCAGCATCACGCCGATGATCAACGCGATGGCCACGGTGCTGATGCTCATCACCGTGGTCGTCCCACTCACCTTGGATCTCATCCTCGGCAAGAACCTCATCCTCAAATCGGGGCTCTGAGATGTCGCCGAGAATTTCTTCACGGGTGGGATGAAAGCCTGCCACGTCCTCGGAGCATGGACTGGCACCAATAGAATCGATTAGAACGTCGTACGCTCGCCACCGCCAGTGACCGACTAGTCGATTATTCCATCCTTTGCCAGCGCGGTGCCGAATGAAGTTGCGGGACTGACGCACTCAGGTCCATTTGAGCAGCGCCGTAGAATTGCTCTCTGCCGACAGGAGTAGTAACACGGATGATCGAGGTCTCCCTCGTCGACCGGAAGATAGACAGTTTCCAGTCGTTCTCGTGTCTCCATTCACTGTGGAGTGTCGACTTGGCATCTCCGACGGACCGTGACCCTAGTTCCCAACTCAACCGAGTCAGATGAGATAGATAGAACGGCACTACGGAAGGTAACGTTACACAACTCGAGGAGGTTTTGGTCGAGTCGTGGATGGCCATACCATACTACTTCGAGAGCATGATTAAAAATTTAGGTATCTGCTGCTTATCTGAAATCTCGTCCCGTACGTCCCGTTCGTTATTGGACTTCCCACTGGTGTGACGCGACGATTTTCGCGGTTGAGCAGGCATCAGCGTCTGGCTACCGCTTCGAAATCGGATCCGAATGCGGATATTCACGCGCTGGAATCGGCCTCATTATCAGACTACGTGAACAGGGACGTCGGAAAGGCCGAGGACGCGCTTCGTCGTCGAACCGATGAGGGGCTTGTCGGGATCCGACCGCCCCCGTCTTCCCATCACGACCAGATCGATATCATTTTCGTGGACGTATTCGACTACCTCGTCCTCCGGGATTCCGGATTTCACGACGGTAACACAGTCGACGCCGCTTTCTTTGGCTTGCTCTTCGACTTCGTTTACGAACTTCTGTCCCTTCTTCTCCAGTCGCTTCCGGGTCTCCTTGATATCGCTCGGGACCGCGACGAAACCCGCGTCCCCCATGTCCATCACGTAGAGCGCGTGGACGGTTCCACCGCTATCCTTCACGAGTTCTACTGCTTGTTTGGTTACTCGTTTCGCCGCTTTGCTCCCGTCGGTCGGCACCAAAACACGCTCGTAAACCGCACCCTCCATTTCATCCATACATACTGTCTCAACCCGATATCTAATGAAACAACGCCCATACCTTCGGACGTCACCTCCTTCGTTGAACAGATGGTGCTTGTTAAATGATCGTCGAGTCAGTAGATACGCTCGGTCGCGATCTCGGCACCTTCGACGAGTGCTTCCAGTTTCTCCCACGCGATCTCGGGGGAGACCATCCCAAGTCCGGCCTGCGTGCCGAAACCGCAGTCCGGTGCGGCGATCAGGGGCGTCGAATCGCCGACCGAGTCGGCGACCCGTTCGAGGCGGTCCGCGATAGTTTCGGGGTGGTCGATGATGTTCGTTTTCACGTCGACGACACCCGGGATCAACGTCCAGCCGTCGGGTACGGGGTGTTCGGTGAACGCACGGTACTCGTGTTGATGGCGGGGGTTGGCCTGCTCGATGCTGAGTCCGGTGATGTCGGCCTCGTAGATCTCCGGTAGCATCTCGGCTAGATCCATATCGAGATGGTGGGGACCCTCGTAGCTTCCCCAGCAGGTGTGGAGACGGACCTGCTCTTCGGGGACGTTCGACAGCGCCTCGTTGAGCGCCTCGACGTGGAGACGCGTGGCC
>NZ_JBAWAC010000010.1:0-13487 GCF_049589095.1 Haladaptatus sp.
CCTCAAATCGCGCCGGGAAGTGGAGTACATCCTCGGCACCGGGGAGTACGACCTCACCGTCCTGCGGGCGGCCATCGTCATCGGTGGCGACAGCGCCAGTTTCCGGATGGTCCGACAGTTGGCCGAGCGCTTGCCGCTCATGATAACCCCACGATGGGTCCGGACGAACTGCCAACCCATCGCCATCGAGGACGTCGTCGGTTATCTCGTCGGGGTCCTCGACACGCCGAAGACGGCCGGTGAAACGTACGAAATCGGCGGGTCGGACGTACTGACGTACGGCGAGATGGTAATTCGGACGGGCGACCTGCTCGGAAAACGCGCGACGATGGTCCCGGTTCCCGTCCTCACGCCGCAACTCTCGGCCTACTGGGTCGATTTGGTCACAGACGTCCCCAAAGACGTCGCGCATCCGCTCATCCTCGGACTGAAGACGCGCACCGTCGTGGAAGACGACCGGATTCGCTCGCTCGTCCCTATCGAACTGACACCCTTCGACGACGCCGTGCGGCGCGCAATCGCATGAGCAGGTCGAACCGGATGAACACGCCGGAGTATCGATGGGCCTACGAGAGCATTGTGGACGGGATTCCGGGCGTCACGTTCTCCGATTGGCTCGCGCTGACGATTCAGTTCGTCCTCTTCGAGGGACTCATGTTGTTGCTCGCGTGGCGATACGACCTCTGGCACGCCGTTCCGGCGGGTACAGCGGCGATCGTCGTCGCCACCGCCGGAAGCGCGCTGATGCTCCTCATCGGACGACGAGTGCGGGACCTGACGATTCCGATGGCGTACCGAAAGCTACTGTTCGGGTCGAGTATCGAAGTCGTTCTCGGCGTCGTCGCCTACGTCGCGCTGGTCACCTACCTGCTGGTGTACACCCCCCGAACGGGAGCACCGCTGCTCGAATCGTTGCTCGGGACGTCGCCACCGATTCCGGCGGTGTTTCTCACCCTGCTCGTCCTCTGGGACGTGTGCTATCGTATCGGCACCGCGTGGTGGGCGAGCGTCATCGGGTTCTGGGTTTCCGTGAAGTATCCGAGCGAATCGGAGACGCGAAACGACCTCCGACGCGTCGATGCGGTCATCATCGCCTTCGCCGTGTTGCAACTCGTCCTCGTCCCGTTCGTCTGGGGCTACGACCTGCTGGTGCTCGCACTGGTCGGACACGTCGTTGCCGTCTTCTGCGTCTCCGGGAGCGCGATTTTCATCCGCACTCGCCGCTCAACTATTTAACCGATGACGGTGTAATTCGCTGATAGTCCATGTCCGACGGCGACCCATCGTTCTCGATTCCCCACCGTCCGCGCCGAACGTATCCGCGACGGGGTGGCGTTCGCTACGAAGGGGAGACGCTGTTTCGACTCTCGCCCGACTCCGACCCGTCCGAGAACGACCTCATCGCGCTCGTCGAGCGGATACTGGACGGGGATGCCTACACCTACGGCGACTGGTTCGACCTTCCCGTCCCGATGTATCTCGTCCGCGACCGCGAACACGACACGACCTTTCGCGTCGTCGTGCGCTACGGTTCCGTCGAACTCCATATCCTTCCGGACACCCGTTCGGAGGGGTTGGAGTCGATCTATCGACGATTGTCCGCAGAGTCTCCCGTCTCGTGGAGCGTTTCGTGTGAGTCGGATCCGGAAAACTAGTCACTTTCGGAGTACAACCATTATATACCATCGGCGGGACAATGCAATCTAATGGCGCTTCATGTAGACTCCCGAGATTGGACCCTCCGCACGACCCACAATCGAGACGACATGTGGGGGCTCGCGGACGAAGAAGGAATTCAGGCGGCACGGGCGGCATACCCGTCCGGCTGGCTCTTTCTGACCCGCGACCCCGCGACCAGAGAGCTGGTTCGTCTCGCCGCCGCGACCGGCGGCGAGTGGGAGCTAGAGGAACTCGCGCACGAACTCGACCAAGGGGCCGACAGCGTCGACCGAAGCCTGGACGACCTCGTCGAACTCCACGTATTCCGCGAAGACGACGGGACGTACCGCCCGAACTCGGAGAGCGTCATCGCCAACACGGTCGCACAGTTGCGCGGTGCGGCGGACGAACGCGGCGCGTCGGACGGTTTTCGTGACCTGACACGGCCCAAGGAAGTACGACTGCTGTTGGACGCACTACTAGCGATGGATCAGGACGAGGTGTTCACGCAGGACGACCTTCACCAACTCGTCGGTCTGTCTCGAAAATCAGTGTGGATGCACGTCGAACCACTCGCGGACCTCGGCGTTCTCACTCCGTCAGGTGAAGGCTACAAAGTAAATGAGTCAAGCTCGGTGTTCGCTCAAATCAGAGCGTTGAACGCGGCGGTCCTCGGTACCGCACTCTCTCCTTAAGCGGTCTGCGTTTGACCGAGGTCGGCGCCGACGTAGCGCTCTTCCCATTCGCGTCGCGCTTCGATTTCCCGCGCTCCTCGGCGGGTGAGCGTGTAGTAGTTCGTCCGACGGTCTCGCTGTCCCTTCTCCACCAACCCTTTATCGACGAGCGAATCGAGATTCGGATACAGTCGGCCGTGATGAATCTCCTTCTCGTAGTACGCTTCGAGTTCTTCTTTGATGGCGAGGCCGTGGGGTTCGTCCAAACCAGCGATAACGTACAGAAGGTCTCGCTGGAAACCAGTCAGGTCGTGCATGGTTCTCCCTAGCCCTACAGAATCATGCAATAGACAAAAGAGTAATGGCCAATCTCAACCTACCCCGACGCCTTCTTCCGATTTCGTGATCCCCCTCTCGACTATTCTCCTACCGAGTACCAGTTGTTCAAATGATATAATATGACTCTCGCCAAACTCTATAGATAGTTCCCCACCCGTCACGTCTCGGGGCAGGACACGTCGTAATACGGACGCCTTCCGAACGAAAGGATAGCTTAAAACGTCCGTTTTGAGACCTGTCGGGCACGATTCCAAATTCATCGAGTACGAGACACGTTTGTTTATATCTAGCAAGATCGAGTTTATTCAACCCCGTATTTATGCCTGTGTGCCTGGTTATCTCTCGCATGGCAACACGGGACGACAATCCCGACCTCGAAACGTACCGCGCCTCGCTCGGTCACGAAGCCTCGGACACGCATCCCTCCCTCGCGAACGATCTGCGTGCCGTAGTCGATGGTGGCGTCCGCTTCGACCAGTACACGCGCATCCTGTACGCGACGGACGGCAGTATCTACCAATCCCAGCCCGCGGGGGTCGTCTACCCGACCGGTGTCGAGGACGTACAAGCGGCGGCGCGCGTCGCGGCAGACCACGACATGCCCGTCCTCCCGCGCGGTGCCGGTTCGTCGCTCGCGGGGCAGACCGTCGGAAAGGGGTGTGTCGTCCTCGACTTCTCGCGCCACATGGATTCGATCCTAAACGTCACACCTGACGAGCGCCGAGCGGTGGTCGAACCCGGCGTCGTGCAGGACGACTTGGACGATTACCTCGCGGAGTGGGGGCTCAAATTCGCGCCCGATCCGGCGTCCTCCAACCGGGCCACGGTCGGCGGCGGCATCGGCAACAACTCCACCGGCGCGCACTCGGTTCGCTACGGCATCACCGACGCGTACACCGCCGAGTTGGACGTCGTCCTCGCCGACGGGTCGTTGATTCACACCCGCGACGTCGAACTCGACGGCGAGGAGTGGGACGAAATCGTGGAACGTGACGACAGGGAGGCCGAACTGTACCGAACCGTCCGGGGACTCGTCGAGGACAACGAGGACGCGATCGAGGAGCGCTATCCGACGCTCAAGCGCTCGGTCAGCGGCTACAACCTCCACAAGGTGATTTCCGAGCGAGACGGAAACCGATACATCAACCTCTCGAAACTGTTCGTCGGCGCGGAGGGGACGCTCGGTATCGTGGTGCGCGCGACGCTGGAGTTGGTGTCTCGCCCCGACGAAACCGCGCTCGCGCTCTACTGTTTCGACGACCTCGTGTCGGCGATGGAAGCGGTTCCGGAAGCTCTCGAATTCGATGTGAGCGCCGTCGAGTTGATGGACGACGAGGTGTTCCGACTCGCTCGGGACTCGACGGAATTCGCGGAGTACGCCGCTCCGATTCCGGAACGGGCGGAGGCCGCCCTGATGTTGGAGTTCGACGACGAACTCCGGGACGACTTCGAGGACGCCATCGCGGAGACGAACGCCAACTTCGTCCACGCGGGCGAGGCGTTCGACGTGCTCGAAGCCTACACGGCCGACGAGCAGGCAGACCTCTGGAAGCTCCGCAAGGCCGCGATTCCGCTGCTGATGAGCATGGAGGGCGATCCGAAACCGTATCCGTTCATCGAGGATGCGTCGGTGCCGCCGGAGGAACTCGCGGAGTACGTCCGCGAGTTCATGGACGTGCTCGAAGATCACGATACCACGGCGGCCTACTTCGCCCACGCGGGAAGCGGCACGCTTCACATTCGACCGATTCTGAACCTCAAAGACGCCGAGGGCATCGAGACGATGCACTCCATCGCGGACGACGTGACCTCGCTCGTCCTCGACCACCACGGTTCGTTCTCCGGCGAACACGGCGACGGACTCGCCAGAACGGAGTTCAACCCGAAGATGTACGGCGAGCAACTGTGGACGGCGTTTCAGGACCTCAAGACGGCGTTCGACCCCGACTGGCGGATGAACCCCGGAACGGTCGTGTTTCGGGACGAAGACGAAGCCGACATGCGAGAAAACCTCCGTTACGGGCCGGAATACTCCTCGCTGGAGCCGACGACGGTGCAGGATTTTTCGGAGGAAGGCGGCTTTTCGCACCTCGTCGAACTCTGCAACGGCTGTGGCACCTGCCGCCAGACCGGAAGCGAGACGATGTGTCCGTCCTACCGCGGCATGAAGGACGAGATGACGACGACGCGGGGACGGGCGAACCTCCTTCGGGCCGCCATCAGCGGCGAGATTCCGACCGAGGAACTGTTCACCGACCGGTTTCAGGAGGAGGTGCTTGACCTCTGTCTGGGTTGTAAGGGCTGTGCTCACGACTGCCCCACCGGCGTCGATTTGGCGAAACTGAAGGCCGAGGTGAAACACGCAGACCACGAGAAACGCGGTGCGGACCGACGGGAGACGTTCTTCGCGAACGTCCACAGGATTTCGGCGCTCGGGAGCGCGCTCGCCCCGCTGTCGAACTGGGCGACCCGGCTTCCGGGAGCGGACGCGATTGCCGAGAGGACCCTCGGTATCGCACCCGAGCGCGACCTGCCGACGTTCAGTCGGGAGACGTTCGTGGACTGGTTCGAATCGCGCGGAAGTCGCGTGCCACCCGACATCGCCACCGAGCGGGTGCTGTTCGTCCCGGACACGTTCACGAACTACAGCTATCCGGCACCCGGCAAGGCCGCGGTCCGCGTCCTCGAAGCCGCTGGCGTTCACGTCCAAGTGCCGACCGACCTCGCGCCGAGCGGACGGGCGGCCTACTCGGAAGGCTTCCTCGACACGGCACGCGAGAACGCGGAAGCGAACGTCGCGGCGCTCGAATCGCGGGTCGATGACGGCTGGTCGGTCGTCTTCGTGGAACCCTCCGACGCGGTGATGTTCCAGGACGAGTATCGGGACCTCGTCTCGAATCCCGCCGTCGAGGACGTCGCGGCGAACACCTACGGCGTCTGTGAGTTCATCGACCGCAAGCGACTGGACGAAGACATTGAGTTCCGCGGCGTGGACGAATCCCTCTCCTATCACGGCCACTGCAACCAGAAGGCGCTCAATCGAGACCACCACGCGGTCGGCGTTCTGCGACGTGCGGGGTACGAGGTGGACCCCCTCGACAGCGGATGCTGTGGCATGGCGGGCAGTTTCGGCTACCGAACCGAGCAGTACGACCTCTCGCAGGCCATTGGACGGATTCTGTTCGACCAAGTCGAGGAGAGCGACGCGGAAACCGTCGTCGCGCCCGGCGCGTCCTGCCGGACGCAACTCGAAGGGTACGATACGCGGCCGCCCCATCCCATCGAGAGAGTCGCGGACGCGCTCCGGAGTGGCGGGAAATCGTACTGAAGGTGGAGATGGCGGCACTTCGCCACCAACTATCCTTATAAACGATTAAGGTATCGGCGTTCGATTTTCGAGTATGAAACTCGGGACTGGGTTGTTCACCTGTCAGCGACGCCCGGACGACGACCGTTCGATGACCGAGATTTACGACGAGATGCTGGAGTTGGGCGAGGTGATCGACGCCTCCGGACTCGACAGCATGTGGGTGTCGGAACACCACTTCGCCGAGGACGGCTATCTTCCATCCACCATGCCCTCCCTCGCGGCGCTGGCCGCCCGAACCGAGAACGTCGAACTCGGTTCCTGTATCGCACTCGCCCCGCTCTACGACGGCGTTCGCCTCGCGGAGGACGCCGCGACGGTCGACCTGCTGTCCGATGGCCGACTGACGATGGGGCTCGCCATCGGGTCGAACCCCCGCGAGTTCGAATCGTTCGGCGTCCCACGCGAGGAGCGCGTCGAACGCATGACGGACCTGACGGAACTCCTCCGTGCCGCCTGGTCGGACGGGGAACTCGGCTACGACGCCGAGTTTCACGACGTGTCGCCGGACGTGAGCGTGACGCCGAAACCCGAGTCGGAAATACCTATCATGTACGGCGGCGGCGTCAAACCCGCCGTTCGGCGTGCGGCACGCGTCGCGGACGCGTGGTGTGCGCCCTCCTCTCTGTCCATCGAGGGCGTCCGCAAGCGCAAGGAGGACATCGAGCACGTTCGGGAGGAGGAAGGAATCGGGGGCGATTTCGAGGTGTACGTCCTCCAACACGGGTTCGTCGGCGATTCGAAGGAAGAAGCGTGGGAGGCGATGAAGCCCGGTTACTTCTACATCCAGCGACGGTACGCCGAGATATTCTCCGGCGAGTCGGTGGGCGAACTCCCGGCAGAACGACAACAAGAACTGAAAGAACAGGCCATCTTCGGCACGCCCGAAGAAGTCACGGCGGAGTTGAACGAGTACCGCGACGCGCTGGGCGACGACGTGCACTTCATCTTCCGAACGTACCATCCCGGAATCGGCACCGAGGCGATGGCCGACTGCGTGGAGCGACTGGGCGACGACGTCGCACCGAATATCCGATAGTTTTATACCACAGGGACGCACAAAACACCCCACCATTTCCGCTGTTTTACGGCCGCGCAGGATGTGGAAAACGGGGTTCGGTACGGACGAGACACCGAACGTTCGTGGAACGTTCGACGTCAGGGCCAGAGGCCACGGATACGATGGGCCTCGCCGATTCGGGAGAGGGCGACGGAATACGCACCGTCTCGCCACGACACGTTGCGTTCTTCGACCTCCCGACGCACGTTACACCACGCGTCGAGCATTTCGGATTCGAGTTCGTCGTGCACGCGTTCGAGCGACCACTGACGCCGGTTGATGTCCTGTAACCACTCGAAATAGGAAACCGTCACCCCGCCCGCGTTGGCGAGGATGTCCGGAATCACCGGGATACCTCGTTCCGAGAATACGGAATCGGCGGACGATGTCGTCGGACCGTTCGCACCCTCAACGACGAGTTCCGCCTGTACGTCGTCCGCGTTGGCTTCGGTGAGGACGTTTCCGACCGCCGCCGGAATGAGCACGTCCACATCGAGCGTGAGGAGTTCCTCGTTACTGATTCGGTCGTCGGCGTACTGGGTAACGGCCTCGGGTTTCTCGTCGTGAGACGGGACGTCCACGGTGTCGATACCGTCGGGGTCGTACACTGCGCCGTTCACGTCCGAAATCGAGACGATGGTCGCACCCCATTCGTCCAAGAGACGGGCAGCGTTCGCGCCGACGCTTCCGAACCCCTGTATCGCAATCGTCGTTCCGTCGAGTCCCAAATCGTAGTGTGCACACGCCTCGCGCGTGACGAGCGCGACCGAGCGACCGGGCGCTTCCTCCCGCCCGTAGGATCCACCGATGACCGGCGGTTTACCGGTGACGACGCCGGGTTCGGTTTCACCTTCCTGCATCGAATACGCGTCCATGAACCACGCCATCGTCCGGGAATCGGTTCCCATATCGGGGGCCGGAATATCCCGCTTCGGCCCGACCGTGTCCCGAAGTTCCTGTGCGAATCGACGTGTCAACCGTTCGTGTTCGGTCTCCGAGAGTCGCTTCGGATCGACGACGAGACCACCTTTCGCACCGCCGAAGGGGATATCCATGACGGCACACTTCCACGTCATCCACATCGACAGACCGATACACTCCTCCTCGGTGACGCCCGGATGATACCGGATTCCACCCTTGTAGGGACCACGAACGCTGTCGTGTTGCGCACGATAGCCGGTAAACACCTCGATGGACCCATCGTCCCGTTTCAGGGGGACGGCGACGCGATGGACGTGCGATGGATGGCGCAACCGCTCGACGATGTTCGGATCGATGTCCAACCCGTCCGCCACTCGATTCAGCTGCCGACGAGCGGTTTCGAGCGCCGATTCATCGGTTCCGTCGTTCGATTCGTCGTCCGCTGGCCGTCGGCGCGAGTTCACTGTGTTAGATGCCATCGGTGACTCATTCGAGTGGTGTCCGTCGGTTGCGAAGGTGAGCGTTACAGTCATCACAAGCCCCGGGATGATGCGCCGCGGTTACGATAGCGCCACATCGCGGACATTCGTACTCCGATTCCGTCGTCGGGTCGTAGTCTACATCTCTCATCAGGAGTTCCTCCAATCGACGACGCACGGACAGTGATACCGACCGCTCGTCGCCACGTGATGCAATTTTTGCGACGGGAGAAGTAATCGGATGTTGAATAGAGAGCCATTACGTTACAAGCTTGCCTAGATAGTCAACCACCATCCGGAATCGAAGGGATTCGGTCGAAGACGGTTGCGAGGAGCTTCCGCTGTACCTTCCGCATGTGTTCGTAGAACGCGGCTGACGAGATGTCGAGCATGGTGGCGACGGCCGCCCCGTCGTTCGTCCGTGGGGAGTCGAAATAACCGCTGTAGTACGCCGTCTGGACGACTTCGAGCTGCCGTTGAGTTATATCGGACAGGAATCGCGTTCGGAACTGGTTGGAAGTGACCGGTTGTCGTTCTCGCTTCCGTCGGGCGACGAGTTCGGACGACGGATATACGTCCGAGAAGACCTCATCGATGGTCCGAACCGCGACCGGTGAGGGAACGGACACCGTCGCGGTCGTGTCACCACCATCGGAGCGGAGACGTTCGAGCGTCGCTCCGGATTCGGCCAACCTCGTCGCGATGAACGGGGACGTGAGCGTCAACTGTACCAATCCGCCGTCGGTGTCGGTGGAGACAACGCGCGCGGATTCGATGGCGACGACGGAGTCCGCACTCGCCACGACGTCTGCTGGGGAACGACCCGAGACGGTGACGAGGATTCGAACACCGGAGTCGGATTCGCGGACGCCACCCGTTAGTTCGAGGGAGCAGTCAGCCCGTTGTGAGAGCACACGGAGAACGCAGTTGGAGTCCGTTATCTCGTAATCGAGTTCGACAACGGTGTCGCTCACGAGCGCCCGCTTTCGCTCGACGGTCTGGATAGCCGACGCGATAGTCTCTCCGAGTTCGGAAAGGACGACCCGCGCCCTGTCGTCGAACGCATCCGGGCGACTGGCGTACACCGTCAGCGTACCGTAGGCGACATCCCCGTGGTCCAATGTGACGCTGATTATCGATTGAAATCCGCGCGAGATTGCTTCCCGTCGCCACGGTTCCCCAGATAAACCGCTCGCCACGTTCGAAACGACGGTCACGGAATCCGTTGCCGCCGTTCGACCTGCGGGGTCGCCGGAAGCCGTGAAGTCGGCGGCGTCGAGATACCCTCGATCGTCACCCGCCCAAGCGCGTGGTTCGAGCGAACTCCGACCTGGGTCACGGTCACCGACCCATGCGAAATCGAATCGATCGCTGGCGGTCAGTAGTTCACAGACCTCGGCTTCGATCTCTTCGCGCGAGTCCGCACGAACGAGAGCACGGTCGATCTCCCGAATGATCCCGTTCGTCCGGTTCAACCGGGAGAGCTGTCGATTGCGACGCTGGAGTTCCCGGTCGCGTTCGCGGAGTTCGTCCTCACGCTCGATGCGGTCCAATGCCGCTTCGACCGTCGCCGCGAGGAGGTCGATTATCTCCCTCGTTACTTCGTCGAGCGTCCCCCGTTCGTCCGCGGCCACGAAGACGCCGTGATTACTAAGCGGGATGAAAAGCCCACTTCGATGCTCGATGGCGGTGCGGGAGAACACGTCGGAGTCGGTTACGTCGTCGAACGCGAACGTCGTCTGCTCGACGAACGTCCGACCGAGCGTACTGGGTTCGTCGAGTCGAACTGTCGGAAGCGTTCCGTAAGCGGATTCGATAGCATCCGTCGCCGCGGCGGGCCACAGTTCGTTCGCGTCTGTATCGAAGAGGTAGATGGCACAGTCGTCGACATCGAAGATATCGGTCACGTCGTCGATGACGAGCGTGGCGATCTCCCGTCCTGTTTCAGCGTAGAGAAGGTCACGGCTCGTGCGATGGAGTGCGGTCAACGCACGCTCGCGCGCCTTTCGTTTGGTGATGTCGCGGCAACTGTAAAGCGTCGTTCCACCTTGAATGGAGACCCGCTTGACGTTGACGAGAAGCGTGTGCTCGCGTCCCGCTTTATCCGTCGCGGTACACTCGATGTTCGTGAGGAGCCCGTTTGAGTCGAGCGTCTCCCGGTCGAACAAGTCCTCACCGAGGAGGGCATCGATACTACCGAGGCTCCGGATTTCCTCGACCGAATAACCGAAGATGAAGTGTACGTTCGGACAGACGTAGGTGAACTCGCCAGCGTCGTTCGTGACCAGAACGGTGTCGGTCATGTTGTTGAGCGTAACCCGGTGGAGTTCCTCCGACTCCCGAAGCTCGCGTTCCAAATGGGCGCGTTCGGTCACGTCGAGTGCCTCGACGACGACACTCACCACCGTCCCGTCGCGATCGGTGACCGGGCGGAACGAAACGTCGAGGTCGATACGGCCATCGGGACCCTCGAACGCCGTCTCGAACCGCTCGATATCGCCGTTCCTCGCCGTTCGAACGGCGTTCCGGATCGCGTCGGAGTTCGTCTCCGAATCTCGCCACCAAGGGGAGTCGGCGAACGTCGTTTCGAGAACCGACTCCATCGAAGCGTCGAGGAAGGTACGGGCGGTACGGTTCGCCCGTCGAAGTGTTCCGTTCGGAGCGACGACCCACATGAATGCCCGTGGATCGTCGAACAGTGCATCGAACTGACGTGCACGATGGCGTCGGGTTCGGTTCGTACGAAACTCGACGGCGGCGTTTCGGATACGTCCGAAAAGGTCGTCGGTCAACGAAGGGTCGTCGTCGATCGGGATGTACTCCGTAACGTCGGCGGCGACCGCTCTACTCGCCACGGATTCGTCGCCGTCGGAAGCGAGAAGCACCACGGGTATATCGGGATCAGCGGCCCGAACGGTTTCAAGGAAGCTCACACCGGACATATCCGGCAAGTCGAGGGAACAGACGATACAATCGACAGTGCCGGGCTGAGAGGAGAGCCACTCGTATCCGTCGCGGCCTCGCACGGCGGTCGTTACGAGAACGCCCTCGGCGTCCGAGAGTCCGGAGACGAGGGATCTTCTCCGGTTCGGATCGCCGACTACGAGTACCGAGATGGGTTCCACATCCAGGGGTGGATCGGCGGAACGTCGTGTCGAATCCATCGTCGGATGTGAGACGAGCAACGGTTAAATCACGTTGGTCCACAGGCGATGGGAGAGGACGAGGACAGTGTCACGTCAGAGACGTTAACGATCTCACATGGATTCCACCGACTGCGTACGGTTCCAACCTGTTTGGGAAAAATAATTCAATACTTCCGCAATGGAAAGAAACTCCGGCGAGGGGAACGAACGGTCGAGTATGGCATCGAACCAGACGGTACGAACCGCCGACGAACCGCTCGACGTGCGATTTACCGAAGCGGAACTCGAAGCCGAACGCGAGCGAATCCTGTCGTTCATCGAGGAGCACGTGAACCGTGACGAGGAGCGCATGAGCGTCACGCGCGAACTCGATACCGCCGTCGTCGGCCTGTCCGGCGGAATCGACAGCACGCTGGTCGCGTATCTCGCCGTCGAGGCGCTGGGAACCGAGAACGTCTACGGCGTCGTGATGCCGAGCGAAGTAAGCAGCGACGAGACGATGAGCGACGCCGAGCGTGTCGCCGACGACCTCGGTATCGACTACGACGTCGTGGAGATAGGACCGATAGTCGATGCGATAACGGACGCGCTTCCCGACCACGGGGAGACGGACGACCGGATCGGGCGATTCCAACGCGACATAACGGCGGTCCGAACGCGGACGCTCGTGGAGTACCTGAACGGGATGGAGATGGGCGGCGTCGTCGTCGGGACGAGCAATCGGAGCGAATGGCTGACCGGCCACTTCGACAAGTACGGCGACGCGGCCGTCGACTGCCAACCGATCCTCCACCTGTACAAGCGTCAAGTTCGTCAGCTGTCGGCCCACGTCGGCGTCCCCGACCGGATCGTCGAACGGAAGGCGAGTCCGGAAATCGGTGCCGCGGGGACCGACGAGGAGAACCTCGGTGCCAGTTACGACACCATCGACTCCGTCCTCGCGCTGACCATCGACGGACCGGTTTCGCCGGGACGAACGGCCGAACTGGTCGGCATCGAGGAGGAGACCGTCGAGTCGATCATCACCCTCTACGAGCAGTCGGAAATCGAGCGACGATTCGCGCCCGCACTCGATGCACCCGTCGATCGAGTTCGATAAGGACCAAAGGAGCCGACGGATCAGTCGACGAAGAGCGTTCGATCGACCGAGATCTCGTTTTCGTCCGTCGAGGAACGACTCGGAAGCCGTGCCAGCAGGCTCATCAGCGCCGTACCACCCCGTAGCAGGGTTGGTTCGAGCGCGCCGGGAATACGATCACGCGACGAGATGAGCGACGAGAGGCCGTCACCCCGCGACTGCTGGGCTCGTATCGTCTCCTCCACTGCGGGGCGACGGACCTGCTCGACGCATCGGAGAAGCCGTTCCGGAAGCGGACCGCCACCGCGACGGAGGACGGGCGTGAGCAGGCGATGTGCGGCGAGCGCGTCCTGAATCGCCAAGTTGTTCCCTTCGGCACCGATCGGCGAGGCGACGTGTGCGGCGTCACCGATGAGCAGGAAGCCGTCGTCGGTCCATCGTTCCGCAAGCCCGGAGCGGATGGAGAGCAGGGAACACTCGTCGAACGAGGTCAGATGTTCGTCGATGTCGCCGTCGAGGACGGGTTCGATGGCAGAAACCGTTTCCCGAAAGTCGGCGATACCGCGGTCGCGCAGGGCTGGATAGGTGCCTTTCGGGATGAGCAACCCATACTGGGATTCACGCTCGCTCAGCGGGGAGTACACCAGGACACCCTCGTCCTCGACCCGGATGTGTGTCGTGAAGTCCGCCGCCGCACACGGCAGTCGAAACCACACAACCTCGGTACCCGTCTCGTTCATTCCCGAGTCGATTCCGGCGACTTC
>NZ_JBAWAC010000011.1:0-3067 GCF_049589095.1 Haladaptatus sp.
GTGAATCGCCGTCATTGTTCATTTTCACTGGACGGCAAAGTCTAAGGTGCTCTTTTTCTGTATCTCGTCGTGACCGACGCGGTATATCCGCGCCCATGCAGGGGCAATCGGACAATATCGGGGTTCCTATCCGAGTCACGCAGGTATCCCCTCCGTGAGAGATATGGGATACCGACGTTAAACAATCAGGTAACTCCGAATCCTTCGCTGGATAGGAGTAGCGGTCACGTGGCATGGCCAGCACCTCGTCGGTGTGTAAACCGTAAATCACCCAAACCAGCAAGAACGACTTGTGGGAAGCCTCGCTGTTTACGGCGAGGAGGATGTCACGGCGGCCACCACATATGTCCCGCTGGCCCGTGACCTGTCGATATGGTACGTATTGCGGTTACCGGCGCGTCCGGAAACGTGGGTCGGGAGGTCATCGAAGCGTTCGACGACACTCCACACGAGCTCACCCTCATCACGCGCACGGAACAGGACGACATGGACAGCATCCCGGTCGACGTGACGAATCGAGACGCGTTCGTCGATGCGCTCTCGGACGAGGACGTTCTGATTCACCTCGCGGCGAACCCGTCGCCGTACGCCGAGTGGGACGACCTCACCCCGGTGAACATCCAAGGAACCTACAACGCGTACACGGCGGCGATCGAGAACGGACTCGACCGAGTGGTGTACGCGAGTTCGAACCACGCCATCAACGGCCGGGAAACCGTGGCCCCCGACGAACCGGAAACGATGTACGACGACGCTCCTGCACTGCAACACGACGCGCCACCCCATCCCGATTCGTGGTATGGCGTGACGAAAGTGTCGAGCGAAGCAATCGGCAACCGGTTCGCCTACCAGCACGACATCGAAACGGTGAACCTAAGGATCGGGTGGCTGATGTCACGCGACGAACTGCGCGACTCACAGGAGAACCCCGAGACCGACTATCCCGAGGCGAACGCCCGCTTCGCCCGTGCGATGTGGCTCAGCAAGCCCGACTGTCACAGGGCCCTCCGCGCCGCCGCGCTCTCGGAACTGAAGGAGAACCCGGTCGCGGTCCACGCGATCTCGCGCAACGATGACCGCTGTCTCTCGCTCACGCACACGCTCCGGTCCATCGATTACAAACCGCGGGACGATTCGGCGGAAGTGCTCGACGGGGAGTAGGGAGTTATTCCGTCTCGGCCGTTCGGTCTTCGGCCGTCCGATCGTCACCCGTCCGTGACCCCTGCGGTGACTCGTTCATTCCCATCGATTCGACCGAAAAGTCGTCCCGCTTGGCCTCCGCGATGTAGAGCGCGCTGTTGATGAGGCCGATATGACTGAACGCCTGCGGGTAGTTCCCGAGGAGTTCCTCCCGTTCGACGTCGACCTGTTCCGATAGCAGTTCGACCGAACTCGTGGTTTCCAAGACGTTCTCGAATATCTCCTCGGCACGCTCCACGTCCCCGGATTTGGCGAGCGCGGAGACGAGCCAGAACGAACAGAGGACGAACGCGCCTTCTTTTCCGGGCATTTGGTCGCCGCCTTCCTGATACCGATATACGAACCCGTCAGGCGTCGTGAGGTGTTCCCTGACGGCCTCGATGGTCCCCTGAACTCGCTCGTCGTCAATCGGCAGAAATCCGATCTGCGGGATCAGAAGTCCGGTCGCGTCGATTCGATCGCCATCGAACGTCTGCGTGAAGCTGTCGTACTCCTCGTCGAATCCCCGTTCGATGACCGCGTTCCGTATCTCCTCCCGCTGTTCCCGCCAACTGTCGAGCGGTGCATCGAGCCCTTCCCGCTCGGACAGATCGATGGCACGGTCGAGCGCCGACCAGCACATCACCTTCGAGTAGACGTAGTGGGTCGGTTCCCGCCGCGGTTCCCAAATCCCCGAATCCGGGTCGTCCCACGTCTCACAGACGAACTCGGCGATGTCCCTGACGGCGCTCCAATCCTCATCGACGATTCCCTCGTCCGACCACGCCATCTGGTAAACCGTCTGAACGAGTTCGCCGTAGATGTCCAGTTGGAACTGGCTCGATGCGTCGTTCCCGACTCGGACGGGTTTGGAGCCGCGATAGCCCGCGAGATGGTCGAGCGTCTCCTCTTCGAGGTCCGAACGCTGATCCAGCCCGTACAGCGGTTGGAGGTCCTCGGGATCCATCGAACGGCTCAGTTCCATGTAGTCGTTGAGATACTCGTCGGCCGCCGTCGTGTAGCCGAGATGCGTCAGCGCCTGCACGGTAAAGGCGCTGTCCCGAATCCAGCTGAACCGATAGTCCCAGTTTCGAACCCCACCGATGTTCTCCGGGAGGGAGGTCGTCGGTGCCGCACAGATGCTCCCCGTGTCCATCCGCGTGAGGAGTTTGAGCACGAGCCCGGATCGGATGACGTGGTCGTGGCCGATTTCCTCGAACGGACAGCCAGACTCGCTACAGCTGTGGCTCCAGTCGTGCCAGTAATCGACGGTCTCGTCGAGCAACTCGCGGCAGGAACTCCCTCCCATCGGTTCGTGGCTGTCGTACTGGAACACGTACCAGTGGGTTTCGTTCGCGTCGAGGGAGTACGCCGCGTGGGCCGCACCGTCCTCGATGACCATCGAAGTCGGCGTCGAGAGGAACGCGCTCTCGTCGTCCCCGTCTCCGGTCGCGCGAATCCCGCCGGACGTCGATTCCAGCGTCGTCTCGGAACGGGCGTAATCGAACCGAGGCGCGAACGTCGCTTCCACGTCCACCGTTCCTTCGGTACAGGTCACCTTTCGATAGATCGCCTGGTTCGGGTGCTCATCGGCCACCGCTTCGCCGATTACCGGCATGAAATCGGTGACGGTCAACTCTCCCGACGCCGTCTCGAACGTCGTCTGGAGGACGTTCGTCCGGTCGAAATACTGCTGGTTGGCGTCGTACTCGGTGAGCGGCGCGATGGCGAACTCCCCGCCACGCTCGGCGTCGAGTATCGATCCGAACACGCTCGGGGACTCCATATGGGGGAAACAACACCACTCGACTGCACCGGTCGTGTCCACGAGCGCGCAGGTCTCCAGGTTCCCGATGAGACCGTGTTCCGAAATCGGCGTGAATTCACT
>NZ_JBAWAC010000012.1:0-1641 GCF_049589095.1 Haladaptatus sp.
CCTTGGAGCTATCTTCGTCATTACTAGACGACTGAGTGTCTTCAGTATCCGTAGAGTCGGAAGCAGCATCCGAATTCGACCCAGCATCCGAGTTCGATGTATCGTTCGAATCCGTGGATTCCGACGAACTTTCGGAAGTGGTCGTTTCTTCGGGCGAGAAGTCACTCGCACTCGAAAGCTGACCTCCGATCCAGTTCAGTAAGGTATCGGTATCGTGATGGGGAGCGATCGTTTCCCCATCGAGAACCATCGTTGGAGTGAACGTGACTCCGTAATCACCGGCATCGTAGCGGTTTTCTTCCACAGTATCATCGAATCGGCCGGAGGAGGCGCGGTCGATGATCGTTCCTCGATCGGAGACGTCTGCCGTCTGCATGCGGCCTTTCATCTCGCTGAACGAGACGTTTCCGGAGATGAGACCCGAAAACATGTAGTCGAAAAATTGCCAGTAATCGTCCGGCGAGACGTCCCAAACGCTCAATGCGGCTTCAGAGATCAGCGGATCGCTATCGGAGATGTAGTAGGTCGACGTACCGTGCGAGGATGTCCCTGGCGGTTGGTATGCGAGCGCCCGAAACCGTAGGTTCATCTCACCGGATGTGACGTATTCGTTCAGTACCGCTTCGAGATTGCCTTCTCGAACGAATTTTTGGGTGAACGGGCATTTGAAGTTGCCATATACGGTCGCGGTGGGATTGTTCGGATCCGTTCCCATCGTCGCGTTCGTAAGTTCGTCAGTGTCATTTGGCACCGGCGCTTCGGGAATTGCCGTTTCCGCGCTCGCGGGTATGGCGCCACCGACACCGATCGCTGCGAGAACGCCCGTCGTCTTCATAAATGTCCGCCGAGATGGATTATTCTTTGACATCGACTGGGTGGAAACACCGGTTGGTTATAGACCCGCTCGGTCGTCCAGGTGAATTTCGCTGTTTTGAACTCTTGCGTGACTGTTCGAACTCATTTTCGAATAGTTCATTCGTTATTAACGATATTAAATGCAGTCTAAAACGACACTATTGTACGAAATTATTATCAATATTGAAAGTAGTTTGAAACGGGGGACAGTTAGTACGGCATTAGAGAACTCACACGGTCGAATACGTGCTTTCGGTCGGTCTATCCGTCTGGATACGCCGTCCGTAGTCGTCCTCCGTTCCGTATTTGTCGTGGAAGTAGTATTTCCCGCGTCTGCATTCAGCGCCGAAGTCGATTATTAAAAAATCGCAAGTTTGGGGGTAAACACATATCCCCCGATACTACGATGAGAAAGCGTCCCAATGACTTCCCTTTCAGATTACGAAACCATACGCCTGGTCTGGACCGACATCAATGGCGTTGCACGCGGGATCTCCCTCTCCGGTGACGAAGCCGCACACGCGATCGAAGAGGGAGTCGGGTTCGCCAACGGGGTCGCCGAACTGACCCTCGAACCTGGACTCCTCGACGACCCGAAATACGGTGCCGAAGCGGGCGACATGATGGCAGTCCCCGACGTCGACTCCGTGATGCCGATAGAGTGGGCCGACGACACGGCAGCGGTCTTCACGGACCTGACCAACGTCGATAGCTCACGCTTCGATCTCTGCAGCAGGAGTGCACTCAGGAGCGTCCTCGAAGACCTCGCGTCGGAGGGATACACGG
>NZ_JBAWAC010000013.1:0-6901 GCF_049589095.1 Haladaptatus sp.
CCACTATGAATATCTACTAAATTAATACTAATTCTGATGGATTGCACTAATTTAGAGGAAGAATGATACAAATGGATCATCCTGTCCTCATCAGATTACTCATAATGTCGTTAGGTCTGCGGATATAATAATATATTTTCATACTATCCCGAGGCTTATTCCCGCTTCCCCAGCACATCAAGTTGATGGGCAACGTAGACGAGGTCTCCGCGCTCGATTTGTCGCCGTCGCGTCCGCCGCCACTCCGCGAATGCACCCCTATCGGGATCGCATTCGTCGAGAACGCTGCCGATAGTTTCGAGGATGTATCGCAGGAATCGAGCTTCGTTACCAGGATACGAACCGTTTTGGGGAAACACTACCCAGTCAGAACCTCCCGCTGCGAGCACCCTCGTTGTCGTCCCGCTTTCTCCCCTGTCACGTACATCCGTTTCTCGCGCTCGCAGGGCGGCGAGCAATCGCCGTCCTGCGTCGCTCGACCCGTGACTGTCGCCCATGTGTTCGTGATACAGTCGTTCGACCCGCGAATCGAGTGGATGGGGTGGGTCGAAGGTCGTTCCCCCATCGAAGGTAATGGGGAAGTAGCAGATGCCGCCCGGTTCGAGCGCGGAGAGGAGGGAGGGAAGCGCCGATTCGAGGTCGAACAGGTCGAGGACGGCGTGACCGACGAGCGCATCCCAGCGCTCGTCGGTTCTTGCCGCAAATCCGATTGCGTCGGCGACTTCGAACGAGACGGTCAACCGGCGCTCGCCGTCGTCTATCCGGAGGCCGTCGCCGTGCGATTCGAACCCGTTCGCGAGCAGTCGTTTTCTAGCTGCTGCGATGTTTTCCGGGTCGATATCGAGGGCGGTGTACCGAGTACGACGGGGGAGACGCTCCCACGAGTGAAGTCGTTCCACCATCGTCCCGATTCCGGCCCCGATTTCGAGGATTCGAGCGGATTCGGGAAGTTCGGCGCTGAACTGGTGGAGAATCCGCCGGTTCAGCGCGCGGTCGTCCACGGTTCGCTTAGCGTCGAGATACGTTTGAAAGTTCATGCGATGGTCGTCTCCGATTCGATAACGCCGGCGAGCAGTCGCTCCACCGTTTCCGCTGTTTTCGCCCACGTCGGCCACGATTCGTACCGCTCCCGCGCCGCATCGCTCATCTCGCGGAGGGCGGTGCGGTCGTCCCGGAGCGTTCTCACGGCATCGGCAATCGCATCCGCGTCACCGGGTGGGAGCAGAAACCCGGTTTTACCGTGTGAGACGATTTCGCGTGCGCCGCCCGCCGTCGTGGCGACGGCGGGCAGACCGAATGCCATTCCCTCCAGATAAACGAGACCGAACCCTTCGTATAGCGACGGAACCACGAGCGCGTGGCTTTGAGCGAGGCGGTCGGTGACCGCCTCGCCCGTAAGTCGCCCTGTGAACGTAACGCGTTCGTGAAGTCCGAGACGGTCCCGTAGCCGGCGGACTCGCGCCGCGTATCTCTCGTCCGTCGGTGCGCCGATGATGGTCAATTCCCAGTCGCCCGAAACGGCAGCGAGTCCGGACAGGAGGACGTGAAGTCCTTTCCGTTCGATGAGATTTCCGAGAAACACGAGGCGGAGCGGCCCATCGAACCTGCATAGATTCGACTGATTCGCGGCTTCGGCCGCGAATTGGTCGTCGGCAGATGTGAGAAATCGATTTCCGGCGGGGTAGCCGACCGCCGTCGGCAGTCGGCACAGCGACTCGACCGATTTTTGGGTGGTTTCGCTGTTGCAGAGTGCCGCGTCGAGACTTCGAAAGTACGCACGTTCGACGGCACGGTAAAACGAGTTCTTCCAACTCGCTCGCGGTTCGCTGGAGCGGAGATGGTGAACGACGGAAACGACGGGTGTCCCGAGCGTCCGATTCGCCCGAACCAGCGACGGATGGCAGAGGTGGTCTTCAAGGACCGCATCGAATCCCGCAAGCCGCGACCGGAGGTCGGTCGTGGCGTTGTGCAACAGCGATTTCCCGTAACGCTCCCACGGAAGGCCGACGATTCGCACCTCGTGCCCGCGCTCGCGGAGTACTTCGACCAGTTTTCTGTCGTAGCGAAAGCCGCCGGATCGTTCGGACAACGAGCCGTAGACGACGAACGCGAGCCGCATCACACCGGCCGTTCGAAAGCGGCCCACGCGTCCTCCTCCTCGCGCAGTCTGACCGCCGCGTCGGTCACCTCGGGGGCGTCGATTCCAGCGAGAACGCGGGCGTGGAACTCCCGCGCGAAATGTTCGACGCTGGGATTTTTCCCCTCGAATTCCGGCAGGTCGTTCAGGGTTTCGTCGCGGTAGCGGGCGACAGTTTCGTCCAGCGACGACCGAACCGCGTCGATGTCCACGAGATAGCCGAACTCGTTCAACGACTCGCCGCGCAACCGGAGTTCGACGCCGTACCGATGTGAGTGTAGTTCGCCTTCCGGGCCGGGGTTCGGCACGGTCAGGAAATGCTGTGCAACGAACGTCCGCGAAACGCACACTTTGTACATGGTTGGTGGATGAAACCCTTCAATCGTAGGTCAGCAGGACCGCCAGCGCCTCTTCGGGGTGCTCGTCCAGCAATCGGTACCCCTCGTCGGCGTCCTCCACTGGGAACCGGTGAGTGACGAGACAGCCAACGTCGAGGTCGGCGAGGCGTCGCCACGCGACGGCGAGGCGACGCTCGGTGCTCCAGCGACCCCGCAGTTCGGGGGCGAGGGTGCTCACCTGTGTGCTCGAAACGTCGATTCGGCTTCGGTGGAACGATCCCCCCAAATACAGGTCGGCGCGTTTCTCGCCGTACCACGACCCGACGAGCACTCGCCCGTCGAAGCCCGTCACCGAGATGGCGTCGTTCAGCGCGTCGGGGTCGCCCGAGAGTTCGAAAGTCACGTCCGCGCCGTCGGGGGTGTTCGGCCGCGAGAGAACGGATTCGACGGTTTCGACAGCGTCCTCGACCGTCGCATCGAGACAGCGGTTCGCTCCCATCTCCCGTGCCAATTCACGCCGACTCGGATAGCAATCGAGTGTCACGAGATCGGCGAGCGGAGTGGTGGAGAGCAGTCCGGTCGTCAGTAGACCGATGAGGCCTTGGCCGAACACGACGGCCTGTTCCCCGATTCGGGGTGCGCCGTCGAGGACGAGGTTGACGGCCGTTTCGACGTTCGGCAGGAAGACGGCCTCTTCCGGCGAACAGCCGTCCGGAATCCGAAGCAAGTCGTCCGGCGATGCGAGGAAATGGCTTGCATGGGGCTGGAACGCGAACACGGATTCCCCGAGGAGGTCGTCGGACACCTCCCTGCCGACTGCGACGACGGTTCCCGCCGTCGCATAGCCATAGTTGAGCGGAAAATCGAGCGTGCCCGGGAGCGCGTCGATGTTCGCATCGGCCGCCATGTCGGTTGGCGCGTCACCTCGGTAGACGAGCAGTTCCGTGCCGGGACTGATAGCCGACACCGTGGTTCGAACGAGTGTCTCCCTCGGACCCGGTTCGGAAACCCCCTCCGTGCGAACGTCGAGTTCGCGCGGCCCCGTGAAATACACTACCTGTGTGGATGGCACACCAGCCATTCGACGGATTCGAAGAAATTCCTTTCGGCTACCATGTTCGACGGCCGACCGATCGGCGGGTGACGGCACAAACCCTCTGTCGAAGTGGAGAAAGGACGGGAGGGGAACACCGCGCGAGATAGACCTGAACAGGGTCGTACGTGTCCGTTTCGAGCAGTTCGAGCGCCCGTGCAGTCGCCCGGTGGTTCCCGTCCGCGACGCGCGGCGGCCGACAGTTTTGGCGGTCCACGAGCACGAGCGGTTCGTCCGACGGGTTCCGACGGAATCGCAGGATTCGGTCGATATCGACGCCCGTCTCCGCCGTCAACTGGGCCGGGTCGCCGTTCAGGATTCGCCGTGCTCCGCCGAGAATCGTCCCGTCCGGGGAGAGGGCTTTCCACAGCATATCGTCCGGCCCATCGACGACCAGAAGGTTCTCGAACGACCCCCGAGAGAGCGTTAGACGATACCACGAGATCGGTTTCTCCCGCCAAATAAACGACGCCACGCCCGGTTTCACGCGAAGGAGCTGGTCGAGCAGTTCGCGCTCCGTGAGCGAATCGGGAGCGACTGACGGTGTATTCCCCTTTCTGTCTTCGAGTTCGAGCCATTTTTCGAGGACGGTTCGCTGTGATACCCGCGTCATTCGTTCGCCAGTTCGACGCCCACGAACTCGAATCATGCGCCCCCGTCGTCCGCCGCCACGAGCGAAACCTCCCACCCGTGCGCTTCGGCAATCTGTCGGACGATGGTCAGCCCGAGGCCGGTTCCGGCTTTGGCGGTGGAGTAGTCCGACTCGAACACCGTTTTGCGCGCCGCTTCTGGGATTCCCGGTCCATCATCCTCGGCGAAGAACCCGGCAGCAGCGTCATCCGTCGCTGCCTGCCGGCGAAGACCGCCGTCCTCTACGACGCCGGTGAGTTCGCCGACACGGATCACCACGTCGGGCTGCCCGTGGTCGATAGCGTTGCGGAACAGGTTTTCGAGCAACTGCTGGAGCCGACTCTCGTCGGTGTCGATGGTCGAATCCCACGTGGAATCGAGCGTTGCAGGACCGGTTTCGACCGAGGTCCACGCGTTCGTCGTGACGGTCTCTCCCGAGATGAGCCTCGTCTCTTTCACCGTCCCTGTCGCGCCAACGTCAACTCTCGCCTTTGACGATGTTGGCCATCCGTTCGTGCGCGCGTTCGACACGAGTGAGATGTTCCCTCTTCCCGGTCGAGCGGTACATATCGAGATAGCGCTCCTCGCTCTCCTGAAGCGCACGCTCGGTCCGCGCCGAGTGAACCACACTTTCGATTCGATTGGCGAGGATGGCGTATCCGTCGGTCGATATCTCCTTCTGCAGGTAGTCGGTGACGCCCGCCGAAATCGCCCGGCTCGCGATCGTTTCGCTCCCCCTCCCTGTAAAGAGGATGAACAGGTGGTCTGGAAACTCCTCGCGGACCGATTCGAGCAGGGAAAGCCCGGTCGTGTCGGCCATCTCGTACTCCGAGACGGCACAGTCGATCTCGCCCTCGCAGAGAATCGAAAGCGCGTCATCGTCGGACGACGCGGTTCGAAGTCGGAGCCGGTTCGATTCCCCTTCGAGGGACGTCGCCGCGAGGTCGAGCACGTCGGGGTCGTCGTCCACGTGAAGAACGACGATAGATGCCATCTCGCCCATGTCTCAGTTTCGTTCGATAACTGGCGTATAGTACCATAATAATTATATTTACTGAGATAAATTTCGACGCCGGTTCGGAGCGGCACACAGGTTTATCCGCGTCAATCGCTTCCGTTCGAGCGAGGAATCATGTTCGACGACAGAACGGATGCGGGGACGAAACTCGGCTCCCTCGTCGCACGTGAAGGGGTGTACGCGGACGTCGTGCTCGCCATTCCACGCGGCGGGCTCCCGATCGGCCGACCGGTTGCGGACGCGCTCGACGTCCCGCTCGACGTCGTAGTGGCGAAGAAGCTGGGGGCTCCCGGAAACCCGGAACTGGCGATCGGGGCCGTCGGGGCGGACGGGAGCGTCTGGTTGAACGACGACCTCATCGAGCAGATCGGCGTCGGCGAGACGTACCTCGAAGCCGAACGGGAGCGCAAGAGCGAGGCGGCCCGCGAGAAGGAGCGTCAGTATCGAGGGGAGGGGCAAATTCCGGCGGTCGAAGGGAAACGCGTCCTCGTCGTGGACGACGGCGTGGCGACGGGCGCGACGACCATCGCGTGTCTCAGGCAGGTGAAAAAGGCGGGGGCGAGTTACGTCGCCCTCGCCGTACCGGTCGGCTCGCCGAGTTCCATCGAGGGGTTGCGCGGCGAGGCCGACGACGTGTTCTGTCTGGAGACACCGTTCCAGTTCGGCGCGGTCGGACAGTTCTACCGGGTGTTCGAGCAGGTGCCGGATGAAGTGGCGAAGACGTATTTGGAGGGATGAATCAAGGGGTCCTCACCACCGTCTCCGGCCGGGTTCACCGACACTCGTTACCCGAAGTGCCAACCAGGATACCGACTCGATCACTCCCCCGTACTGTTGCCATATCTACGACACAACCCCATCCAAAATCGCATGATGCCGACCGACAATCTTTTGTTACTTTCGATTCAGAAATAGACAATAATGAAAGACTGAAACTGCGATTAACGCTCGGTATGGGCGTCATTAACGATGAATATGGATGAGTGATTACCGTACCATATTCCGAAATTCTTAAGTACGTTTCGTCCTAACTCGTGGTTAGGAACTAAGCTTCCGGGATTCTTTGGGTTTTCCCTACCGGGAGCCTCCGCCAACGCACCACCATGACTACAACCAAAATCCAACGCTACAGCGAGTCCGGTGTATCGACCCACGAACGGGAACACGAGGACGAGCAAGAACACGAGCACGAGGAGGGAACCTGCCCCGAGTGTGGCGGGAACGTCGTCACCGACGAAGGCCACGGCGAAACCGTCTGTGCCGAGTGTGGCCTCGTCGTCGAGGAGGATTCCGTCGACCGCGGTCCGGAATGGCGAGCCTTCGACGCCAAGGAGAAGGACCAGAAGTCCCGTGTCGGCGCGCCGACGACGAAGATGATGCACGACAAGGGGCTCTCGACCAACATGGGTTGGCAGAACAAGGACGCCTACGGTAACACCCTCGGCGCACGCCAGCGCGAGAAGATGCAGCGGCTCCGAACGTGGAACGAGCGGTTCCGCACCCGCGACAGCAAGGAGCGTAACCTCAAGCAGGCGCTCGGCGAAATCGACCGCATGGCGAGCGCGCTCGGTCTCCCGAAGAACGTTCGGGAGACCGCGAGCGTCATCTACCGCCGTGCGCTCGACGACGACCTCCTACCGGGCCGTTCCATCGAAGGCGTCGCGACCTCCGCGGTGTACGCGGCG
>NZ_JBAWAC010000014.1:0-10572 GCF_049589095.1 Haladaptatus sp.
CTCGATGGAAGTCGTCGCCGCCACCTGCCAAGGATGTGATGCCCGTATCCTCGAAGTCGAACAGAATCAGTAGAGAACGATGAGAATGCAGGAAGGATGCAGAAAGGATGTCGATCGATACGAGTGCGGGTCGATCATCGTAACACCACTGTTTCCGTTGTTCTATAGCGAGGTAGAAAGGAACTCCCAAGCGTTGCGCCCAGGGGTATGGATCGGAGGAGACGACCCATGTATGCTCAATCACTGTTGTAAGCAGTTGAGAGCTCGTGATAACTGAACGAACTCAGGTCGAGTTCTATCGAGGGAGTCACTGCTGAATGTCGGATCGCATGGCCACCGATTTTCGAGTAGTATATAAACAACCCCGTGATTTCCGCTGTTCCCGGCGATAACCGTCCGTCATAATCGACCCCATCGTTTCCGTTGTTATTTGCGACGTTTTGACCCCGGTTTGTCGTGAAGCGACCCGGTATTGAAGTCAGATCGGTACAAATCGGGTCGACATATTTCGTTCGGGAATCAAGTAGGAACCATCATTAATAAAGGTGGGTAGAAAAGAAGCCGAGTCTCAGGAGAAGGAAGTCGAGATCGAACGGACGAGACACCACGGAAATCGCTACCCGGACAATTCAACGCTTCCATGGATTCTGCCATGAACTCGTTGTTATCGGTGGGTTCGACGGGAACACAGAGACCCCATGATTTCCGTTGTTCGGTGTGTGAGACACGAAGCGGACGATAACGGAAATCGAGATTATGGGGGAGGGGACACCCACCCCATCGTTTCCGCTGTTTTGACGGTGAGAGGGTAGGGGTGGGGTGAGGGGGGTAGCGGGGCAAGAGATGCCGTTTCGAACGGAATTGTGAGTGAACGAAAACAGCGGAAATCGGGGGGTTCCAAAATGGGAGGGTAAGCCGAATAGCGACTTCTAAATGCCATAGAAGTACGGAGAGGGGATATCAGAGGATAACACGCAAGTAAAATTCAAATAATACCCGTTTGATTTTTCTCTAACCGAATAAACTCAAGCATCAATTCGGTAAGAACATAAACTTTCAGATGGCAGAAAAAGGATGACGATAGGAGAAAGATGAAAATAATCGAAATCGGCTAACAACTAGAAAATAGATTAAATATATTTATTAATTGCTTTTTGTTCCCGGTACGGGTATTGTTATACCGTCTATTGTATAAAGGTATCGCCTTAGTAAAGGCTCCGTCCACCCCTACCCACCTTCCCACTGAAAGACACCGGAAATAGTGGGGTGGGTGTGTGTTTATATACCCCTCCGTCATCCGTTTTCTAGGAACTAAACCCGAACACCTCATCTAAAGGCGGCTTATCGTCTCTATCCTTCGTTATCGAGAACGTCCTTCTCCGATCAACGCCACCAACCCCAACGTTTCCGCTGTTCTTCGATATCAACAATTCCGATTCTCCCTGATCATCTTTTCCGCCTTCGAGTTCCACTCTACTCCACACTGCGCCCTTTTCTACTTCACTTCATTCTCCCTTACCGCACTAACGCGAAAAGCATCGGAAACGATGCACCCTTCGAATCAATTCTCATATTTATATTCTTCGGAACAGAAGAAACAACGGACGGCCCAGTTTTATATACTTCTCCGTGAATACATCGTGTAATGACATCGTTCAGTTTCGACCGAGACAACTCCCTTTATAAGAACCGGGATGCGCTCTTGGAGGAGTACACGCCGAACAATCTGGTCGGTCGGGACGACGAGTTGGAAGAGTATCACGCGGCGCTCCAACCGATAATCAACGGCGAAGCCCCGTCCAACATCTTCCTCTACGGAAAAAGCGGCGTCGGGAAGACCGCCGCGACGCGATTTCTCCTCAACCAACTCCAGGAGGACGCCGCTCGATACGACGACATCTCCCTCTCCGTCGTAGAGATCAACTGCGACGGTCTCAATTCAAGTTATCAGGTGGCGGTTCGTCTCGTCAACACGCTCCGCGATCCTGCAGACCAGATCAGCAACACCGGATACCCGCAGGCACAAGTCTACAGTTTTCTTTGGGACGAACTCGACCATCTCAACGGCACTATCATCATCGTCCTCGACGAGGTTGACCACATCAACGACAACTCCATCCTCTACCAGATTCCCCGCGCACGGAGTAACGGCTACCTCGAACACGCCAAAATCGGTCTCATCGGTATCAGCAACGACCTTTCGTTCCGCGACTCCCTGTCGGCGAAGGTGCGCTCTTCGCTCTGTGAGAAGGAAGTCTCGTTCCCGCCGTACGACGCGACCGAACTGCAGAAAGTGCTGCGCCAGCGCGATCAGGTCGCGTTTCACGAGAGTGCCCTCGCGGAAGACGTCATTCCACTCTGTGCGGCCTACGGTGCACAGGACGCCGGTGACGCACGCCAGGCACTGGACTTGCTTCTCGAAGCCGGCGACCTCGCGCGGAAGGACGCCGCGGAGCAGGTCGTGGACCACCACGTCCAGGAAGCGCGACGGAAACTCGAACGCGACCGGATCATGGAGGGCGTCGCGGACCTCACACAACATGCCCGTCTCATTCTGTACGCGCTCACGTCTCTCGAAGCGGAGGACAAATGCCCCGCACGCTCGCGTGACATCCGACCACGATACGAACAACTCTGTAACCACATCGGTACCGAGGCGCTCACCAGCAGGCGGATGCGTGACCATCTCGCCGATCTCGCCATGCTCGGCGTCATCTCCTCGATGGAGAAGAACGAAGGGATGTCCGGCGGAAAATACCGCAAACATGCGCTCAAGCAGGACCTTCACCTCGTCGTGAGCGCACTCGAAGAGACCATCGAACTCGCCGGTGTTCACGACAGTATTCGGCCGTACTATCAATCGCTGCTTGACGAACGCGAAAAATAATCGACAAACACCATATTCGTTACACGAACCCTTTCCATCTTACGGACACCACTACGTCAGGTTCACAACTACTGCTACTACGTCCAAATCACGACTACTGCTATTTCGTTCGATTCACGGCTACTACTACGTCCAATTTACGACTACCGCTATCACTCACTTTATTTCACTAACACCACTATTTCCGGTGTCGCTCCCCTAACTCGTTTGGTTTCACCTCGTTAACCCCATCATTTCCGTTGTTCTCGCCAGTTTAACCGATTCGAATTAGTCCGCAACTTCCGTTGTTTTCCCCCTCACGGCACTATGTTTTGCTATTCTCCAGCCGACGCCACTGTTTCCGCTGTTTTTCGTCACTCCACCGCGAGCACTCGGTAGCGGCCGTCACTCCACCGTGATTCCGATACGACCGTTACCCCTCGCCTTCGGTCGTTCCCCGAGAACGACCTGTTCCGTTAATTTCCGACCGTCTCGAACCAGTTCGACTTCTATTTGCTCACCGGGTTGGGTTTCGATGAGTAAGTGTCGCATCAGTTCTTCGTGGGAACGAACCTCTTTTCCATCGAGACCGACGATTACGTCCCCACCGACTGGAATCTCACGACCGCGAAGTGTCCGGGTGGCTTCACAGCCGATGAGGGCACCACTCGCCGGGCCGAGACGAACGTCGACGACGAGGATTCCACGCGGCTCCGAGAGCCCGTTCGCCTCCGCAACGATCGGCGAAACGTCCACCGTCGAGATCTTGAGAAACGGATGCCGGTAGGAACCGCTTTCGATTAGCGTCGGAACGATCCGCGAGACGATGGCCCCCGAGATGGCGAAGCCGATACCGTCACCCTGTCGGGCGCGGTTGACCCCGACGACTTCCCCGTCCAGCGTCACGAGTGGGCCGCCGCTGTTCCCCGGATTGATCGCTGCGTCGGTCTGCACCGTATCGGGAATCGTGAACCTGTTTCCGGTGGGGAGCGAGCGGTTCGTCCCGCTGACGATACCCGTCGTGATGGTTCCGTCGAGCCCCATCGGATTCCCGAGCGCGGCGACCTCCTGCCCGGGTTTCGGCGCGTCCGCTGCGACCGGAAGCGGTTTCGCGTACGTCGGAAGGTCGGTGACGGCGACGACTGCGAGGTCGGTACCGCTATCCTGTCCGACCACGTGGCCGGTGCGCCAGTCGCCGTCGCTGAACCGTAGTTCCACTTCGTCGGCACCACCCGTGACGTGGTGATTCGTTACGATGTGGCCGCCGGAGCCATCGTTATCGTAGACGAATCCGGATCCCGCGCCCATTCTTGACGGACGATTCGCGTCATTCGGCGTGACGTAGATCGACACGACCGACGGAATCGTTTTCTTATACAATCGTTCGTATGTCTTGTTGTCAGTCATACCCTCTGGTCATTCCCCATCTCGATTACCAAGCCACACCGACGCGACCACATCCGCGTCACTACCAACGAAAGCGGCTCAGTAGTCGGATTCACGTTAGGTTAGTACCGAACACAGTTAAGTGTGTCACTTGCTGTCACTGCACTCTCATTCCGTAGTCAAAAACCAGTTATTGTTGTATGATAACACGAATCCTCCGGCTGAGGCCCCGATTACGAAAAATCGCCCGAACGGCCCGACCTAGTCTCCTTCTCGATTCCCTTCACCCGTTCTCTCAATCCAGCGTCACCCACGCCAGGAAGCCGATCGCGAGCATCTCCAACACGTGAAAGAGGAGCATCGCGTGCCACGCGATGGGCGGAACTGCTGTGCTGAACCAGATCGAGAGGTCGGGATCTAACAGGTAGTAGTACAGCGCCGACCCGTTCTCGCAGAACAGCAGGGATGCGAACACGAGCATTCCGAGCGTATGCTTGGACCGGAGTCGCATGTAGTTCCGGGCCCAGACCCCGCCGAGAACCGCGAGGAGTACCATGTTTACTGCGGTAGCAATTTGGGCTGCGGTAGCGAGTTGGGCGGCTGTTACCCAGCTCATCGGTATTCCTCCAGCGGGGGGGTTTTGGAAACATGTCGCTCGTGTGCAAGTGGGTTCATTGTCAGTCGAGTTGGGTGATGATGTCTTCGACGGTGTCCCAGTGGTGGCGGGCCGCATCGGTCGGGAGGTACACCGCACCATAATCGTCGCCGCTCGCTTTCACCACGTTGTTGTCGGTGAGCACGTCCAGATGGTGACGGATGGTGTCGTAGTTGAGGTCCAAGTCCTCCGCGAGTTTGTTGGCGTTTCGCGGACGCTGGTCCAGCGAACGCAGGATGCGCGCGCGGTTGATACCGCCGCGCGTCCCGGCCAACACGTACCAGAGGACAGCCTCCATTGTACATTACATCCGAACCCGGCTACCTAAGGCCATCGACATGAGAGGAAATGGATGACGATACGGCGTCGATTTCAGTTGTTGACGATGAACTGACCGGCTATCTTCTTCACTTCCTTCATCGTCTTCGGTTCGTCCACCGCGTTCGGGAACGGCGACGTCATATTCAACTCGTTGAGGAACGACGCGTGTTCGGCCTCCACGCTGTGGATCCCGATGGCGGCGGCGAACACGTCGTCGTTCTCGACAGTCGGTGCAGCGCCTTTGTACGCGGCGACGCCCGTGTTTTCGAGCGCCTTCGCCACGCCGAGGAACTCCGAGGCGTTCCCGTAGCCGAAGTCGTACTTCGCTTCCCCGACCGGCGTCCCACCGAGCTTTTTCACCGTCTTCGTGAGCGCATCGACGTGTACGGCCTCGTGGTCGCTGATCTTGTTCAAGTACGCAGGTACCTTCATTCGCGTGTGCTCGTCGAACTTCGAGAGCGCGTCGGCGTTCATCAGGTCGTCGTTGCTGAACTCCTTTAGCCCGTCGCGGTAGAACGCGTTTTCGAGGTGTTCGAGCGTCAACGCGTAGTTCAGCACGTCCACGTCGCTCGTCCCGTCGTCCTTCTTCCGATCCTGTTTCGGGCGCGAATCTCCCATCTCGTACTTGCTCGTATCGACGTCCGACGTGACGAAGTTCCCCGCGATTTTAAGCACTTCGTCCATCGATTTGGCCTCGTTCACCGCCTTCGGGAACGGTGACTCCTCGTTGAGGAGGTTCAGGAACGCGGCGTGGCGAGCCTCCACGCTGTGGATGCCTGCCGCTGCCGCGAGCACATCGTTGTTGACGATTGACGGTGCGGCACCCGCGTAGGCCGCGACTCCCGTGTTTTCGAGTGCCTTCGCGACACCGAAGAAATCGGTCGGCGTGTCGCAACCGAAATCGTACTCCTCTTCCTCGACCGGCGTCCCACCGAGCTTTTTCACCGTCTGTGTGAGCGCATCGACGTGCGCCGCCTCGTCGTCCCTCACCATCTTTAGATAGTCCGGAACGTCCATCCGGACCCCGTCGCCGAACTTCGAGACTACCTTCGCGTTCATCAGTTCGTCGTCGCTGAACTCCCTCAGGCTGTCGCGGTAGAAGGCGTACTCCAAGTGTTCGAGCGTCAATGCGTAGTTGAGTATCGGAACGTCGGGATTCGACATCTCCTCCTCGGTCGTCGTCTCCATGTCGGACGTGGTCGTGTCCATCGAGGTGGACATCGAAGTACTCATCGTCGAACTCGTACCGTCATCGCTACTCCCTGTACAACCGGCGAGGGCCAGCGTGCCGACTGCCGCAGTCGCTCCGAGGAACGTCCGGCGAGTGCGCCGCGTTCCCGTGTTGGACGAGTCGTCGGTGGCGTCGTTGTTCTGCTTCATGGCTTCTCTTGCATCGAGTCCGTAGGGGTCAAAAACGATTTTCCGAACTCCACCGGGAATGTTCCGAGGATGTTTCGGGACTGTTTCCCGACTCTCACCCAAATTCGTTTCCAGCAGTCATCTCTCGGAAACCTCCAAGACGGAATCCGTCGTTTTGTCCGCCATGGGGGAATCAACAGCGTTCGAGTTCGACGGGGGACGCGTCGAACCGGGCGAGGGCAAACAGTTCCGTTTTCCGACCAGCGAAACTTACCTCGGGGACCCGGTCCGAATCCCCGTCACCATCATCAACGGCGAAAACCCCGGCCCGACGGTATTCCTCGGGGCGGCGCTTCACGGGGACGAACTCAACGGCATCGAAGTCGTCCGCGAGGTCGCCCACGAGTGGGAACATTCCGACGTTCACGGCACTATCGTCTGCCTGCCCGTCCTCAACGTCCCCGGTTTTCTCGCCCAGGAGCGATATCTGCCGGGCTACGAGCAGGATCTCAATCGGGCCTTTCCGGGCGACCCCGACGGGACCAACGACCGCCGTATTGCGGACGAAATCTATCGAAACTTCGTCGAACCGTGCGATTTCGGCATCGACTTTCACACGTCCACACGCGGACGAACCAACATGCTTCACGTCCGGGCCGACATGCTCGATCCGGACGTCGAGCGACTCGCCAACGCGTTCGGGACGAACCTCATCATCGCCGGTCGGGGCGCAACCGGAATGCTCCGCCGGGAGGCGACGGAACGCGGAACCCCGACCATCACCATCGAGATGGGAGAAGCCCACCGGTTCGAGCGCGACCTCATCGAGCACGCTCTGGACGGCGTTCGGAGCGTATTCGCCGAATACGGCCTCTACCAGCAGGAACTCGTCCGTTGGCCGGGATGGCGAACCGTCGTTGAAACCGACGACGAGCGAACGTGGATTCGTTCGGACGAGGGCGGCCTCGTCGACATGCGACGGGAACGCGGCGAACTCGTGTACGAAGGCGAAACCATCTGTTCGGTCAGCGACCCGTTCAAACGCGAGAGCGTCGAAGTCCTCGCTCCCTTTACCGGCCTTCTCGTCGGCGTGCTGGAAAATCCGGTCGTCTACCCCGGAAATCCGCTCTGCCATCTCGTCGAAGTCGAGGCGACGGTTCGGCGTTCTATCGAGTTACAAAGTGAACAGTCCGACCCCGGAATCAACTCACAAGAAAAATAGCCGTTTTGACGCATAATGGCGATAAGCGCCTTCGTACACGACACAAACGGGGCAAAGACGGAACCACTGCCGTCTAAGCACGTTCGGCCAGTGATCGGTGGAACCGACTCCACTCTCGGCGTTTCTGAATTCAGTGACCGTTATCTGTATCGCGAATAAAGGTTTATCAGTGCCTCTTTCGATCACGAGCCACGAGACGACCGACAACGTTGAAGGCCTTGTCACCGCCTCGCGACGAACACGAACGTCTCCGCTCGCTCTTTTCCGTACCGAACTTCGAACCCGGCCGATTCTACCAACTCCGTCGCTGCTTCGAGATCATATCGCTCATCGACCGACGGTCCGTCTTCACCGCGACCCGCCCCGCTCCAGTCCGCCACGACCAACCGACCACCTGGACGGAGCACGCGGGCGACTTCCGCGAGCGCGTCCTCGTCCGCAAACTCGTGGAACGTCATCGTCGAAAACGCGGCGTCGAGTTCGTTTTCGTCGAACGGCAGGTCGCCGACGTCCGCCGTGACGAGTGAGACGTTCTCGGGGACTCCTTTCGCACGATATTCCTCGTGCATCGCGTCCTGTACGTCTACCGCGTAAACGCTAACGCCGATTCCCTCTCCGAACGAAGCCACATCGTCGGTATAAAAGCCGGTCCCGCTCCCGAGGTCGGCAACGGTTTCGCCATCGGCGAGGTCGAGATACGAGAGCAACTCCTCGCGGGAGACGTACCGATAGCGTCCGGTGTCTTCGAGCTTTGCTGCCTTCTCGGGGTCGAACGTGTGAAATCCCATTTTTCGTTTTGATCGAAGAGCGGGGGGAACGAAGAACTTTCCTTAGGCGTACCGTCCGATCAGATCTCTGAGCTTCGATTCGTCCTGCATCCCGACCAGTCGCTGTGCCGGTTCCCCGTTCGCGTACAACTGGAGTGTCGGCACGCCACGCACGCCGTTTTGCTGTGCGAGCGGTTGGTGTTGGTCGATATTCACCTTGGCGACGACCGCCTCGGTCTCGCTCGCCACGGTCTGGATAGCTGGCTCCATCATCTTGCACGGGCCACACCAATCCGCGTAGAAATCCACCAACACCACATCGTGTGATCCGACCAGCTCATCGAGGTGTGCCGCACTTTCGACGCGAACCGGTTTTGCGACGGTTCCCTGTTCTTCTTCCGCATCCTCGTTCATCATTTTCTCACGCTTCTGCGCTCTAATCTCTTCGAGTTCGTCCGTCATCTATCCCCCAATAGGTGTCGTTCCGACTTAACGGTTTTGCATATCCTGCACATTGCTGTAGTCCGTACCAAGCATGTTGTCCGGACTGCTGGTGGGTAGGACTGAACCGGGATATACTTGGATATCTATACAGAAAGCTGTCTGGATTTCTCGTTATAATTCTATCCGTGTTTACATGCAGATGTCCACCCGAATATCCGATAGCAAGAAGCGATCTTTACCGACGACCGTATCCCCACTCTTCCATCACGCGCTGTACATCGTCCACGTTTTCGAGCCCCGCACGAATGAGCGCCTCACGGACGTCAAGGGCCATCACCTTGTCTCCGTCGAACGTCTGGCTCAACTCACGTTCGAGCTCGTCGATTTCGGTCGCAGTTTGGTCTTGCACGTATACCGGGACAGCGTCCCGGTCTGCTTTCACCGTCCGTCGCGCGAAGATGAACGGCAAGGGGTTCGGATCCGGTTCGGTGGTCGACTCCTCCGGTTCCGACTCGGCTGTGACCGTCTCCACACTCGACCCCGACGCTGTAGTCGATTCCGTGGCATACCCGTCGAGTTCGTCGCTGTAATCGTCGTCGGTCGCACCGTATCTATCGTCCTTCGTCATGCTTCGACCTCCACGACATCGACCGTCCCCTGTTGGATGATCCGTGCCAGTTGCTCGAAGTTCGAAAGCAGGTCCTCTTCGTACTCGCGGAGATCACGCGTTTCCTCGCTTTCTGCGAATTCGAAGAGGTTCATCTGATTTTTCCACGCCTCCTTCAGCACGTCACGCTTTCGCACGCCGAACGGGGTCACCGGTTTGCCGTCCGTCTCCAGTTCCTCGCGTGTGTCACGGTAGATGTTCGAGTCGCCGACTTCGTTCGGAACCACGGCGAGAATCCCGAGGTTGAACCCGTCGTCGAACTTCTTGAACCCGCGCTCCATGCTGTCGAGGGTGTCTTCCAACCCTTCGATGGAGATGCTTCCCTTGCGGGTGAGTTCGATAGGGATGACCACGTTTCGTGCAGCGACGAGCGCGTTGTCCACGAGAACGTTCAGCGTCGCCGGTGGGTCGATGATGAAGTAGTCGTACTCCGACGCGACGGATTTGAGCGCTGATCGGAGCTGGAACTCCCGGAGCGAGGTGTTCCGCGCGGCCATCTCACTCTCGATGTTCGCCAATCCCTCGTGAGACGGTACGAGGTCGAAGTCCTCCGTCTCGACGATGAGCGATTCGATGTCCTTCTCATCATTCAACAGAACGTCCCCGAGGTGGTCCCGGTCGCCAGTCTTCAATTCCTGATAGCCGACGTGGTCAGTCAAACTGCCCAGTTGGGGATCCAGGTCGATAACGAGGACCCGCTCGTCCTGGCGTCCCAGCGCAGCGGAAATGTTGGTCGCCATGGTCGTCTTACCGACCCCACCTGACTCGCTCCACAGTGTGATGGCTCGCTTCATACAGTCGGTTGATATACCCTTCTCCCTCATAAATTCTCGTCAGACAATTGGGCTAAACTATTCGGATAGATATCTATCTGGATATCTATAC
>NZ_JBAWAC010000015.1:0-2179 GCF_049589095.1 Haladaptatus sp.
CCGGAGTGTTCGAACACGACGCCGCCGGTGTACGAGGGCGATTACGTGGACGACCTCGACTCCATCGACGACGAGGGAACCGTTCCCGTCCCCGACGGGCCGGGGTTGGGCGTCGAGTACGACTGGGACTACATCGAGGAGAACAGGACTGGGGGACGGACCTACGAGTGACGACGTGTCGGAGGACGATACGACGGGCGATGACGCGACGTATGGCAACGCAACGGATGGCGACACGACGGAATTTCAGCGAGCGGCGTTACGTCTCCCGTTTCTCGAAGAGGTGGTAACTCAGGAGCGAGAACCAGACGCCGACACCGCTAGCGAGGAGTGCATCGAACGTGGTCGTCTGAAGCCACAGTCCCGTCGCGAACACGGCTTCGCCGAGGAGTATCGCGACGACCGTTGGAAGTTATCGGGCGGTCCGATCACTGAGGGCGGTTTTGACGCGTGATTCCGATTCGACGTCGGTGGATGGAAGGGGTTTCATTGGGATGGATTGGTGTCGCAGCGATGACGGAGAGGAGACTGCGTAGGGACGGACGGCAACGCAGAAATCGAGGGTAAATCGTGCGGCAGAATCGGACAACATCACTCTTGTCTACCCGATTCAGGTGGTTATTTCGCCATGAACCTTGCTATGAGTCCTCAATACCTGGACGTACGTCACATACTCCTCGCCATTACTCCCCCGCCATTTCACGACGCCACGACCGGACGTGTCGAATTGCCGCTCGAACGGAGCGATAAGGCGAGCATCGGCCGGGTCGGCCGTCCGAATTATTGCCTCCCACGGAGTAGTACACAGCTATCCCGTGCTAACAATATTCCTCATTAGAATCGGAGCAAAAAACCTTTGAGAGCCGGTCAAGGGACGTATACCAATGGAAGTGACAACAGTTCAAGAACAGTCCTCGTCGCGGAGAGCCGTTCTACTCTACTGTCTCACCACGTCGATTTTCGTCGTCGGAGTGCTGGCCCCGGTTTACTTCTCCGTTCCCTATCTCCGCGTCCTCAAGACGGTCGTTCTCCTCGTCGTGGTCGCACAGGTCGGTCGGCTGTTCGTCTCGGCGCTCGTCTCGATACCGGCATCACACGCCACTCCGTCGTTCCCATCGGACGATGACGAACTTCCCACGGTGAGCGTCGTCATCCCGGTGTACAACGAAGCGAGCGTCCTGGAGGGGACCATCGACGCGTGTCGGGCGGTCGATTATCCCGAGCACAAACTCGAAGTAGTCGTCTGCTACGAAGCCGATTCGACCGACGAAACCGCCGCTATCGCACGACGGGCGAATCGTCGCGGTCGAACGCGACGAACCGGGCGGCGGAAAGGCGAAGGTGACGAACTACGCGCTCACCTACGCGACCGGCGAGATAATCGCGAGCATCGACGCCGATAATCAGTTCGATCCGGCGGCACTCCGGCGAGCCGTCGGGTGGTTCGAAGCCGACGACGATATCTGGTGCGTGAAAGGACGATGCTACGGCCGGAATCCGAGTGATTTGCTCATCTCGCTTCACGCGACCGTCGAACGCCACGTCACGGAGCGGGCCGACCTCGTCGCGCGCTCGCTCTGGAACGGGTTCAGCATCTTCGGCGGGGGACAGGCGTTCTTCCGCCGGGAGGTGTTCGAGCGACTGGTATGTTCGACGAATCCGTGCTGGTGGAGGACATCGACATGTCCACGCGGATCCACCTCGTAGGGAAGGAGATTGTCGTCGATCCGTCCATCATCACGTTCGAGGAACACCCCGCGACGGTGGCGTCGTGGTGGAGTCAGCGAAAACGATGGGCGCGCGGATGGTTACAAGTGAGCAGTCGCTATCTCACCTCGGTCGTCACCTCGCCACAACTCTCGTGGCGAAAGCGCCTCGACAGCGTCTACACCTTTTCGAACACGCTCGTCCTTCCGTTTCTCGTCGTGGGGCTTCCCCTCCCGTTCATCCAGTTGTTCCTTCCGGTTACGTCGTACGTCCCGTACAGTCAGGTCATCTGGACGGTGCTCGGTGCCTTTCCGATACTCGCCGTCCTCGCCGTCTTGCTTTGGGACAGACGCGAGGGGCTGCCACACTCCCGGTGGGAGTACGCCGCCGCGTTCACCCTCGGCGTGTATCTCATCCTGAACTCCGTCGTGTACATCGTCGCGTTCATCGACGAGTACGTCCTCCGCAAACC
>NZ_JBAWAC010000016.1:0-4771 GCF_049589095.1 Haladaptatus sp.
CGGCACGGGACCGGTTCGACGTCGCCATCGGAAGCTATCCAGGCCGGGACGACGACCCCGGACGCCTGAAGGTGACTTCGACGGACGCCGACGAGGTTGCCGCCGCTGCCACGTGGTTGCGAGCAAATATCGAGACGGTGACACCCACGACGAATCCGGATGAAGTGGCCGATGAAGGGGGAGCAGTGGACGACGAAAACGGTGGAAAATCGAGTGAAGCGACAGAGTCGAAGCGGCAGTAGTTTTCATCGTATTTCGAAGCCTGAATTTTACTTTCTCTTCCCGAAATGGTCGGCGAACGTAGCATATCTTTATACCACTCCTTAAAGCATGCTAGCATGGGCATATGTCAGACGATACCGTGGAACTCGAAGCGCGGCTCGAAGAGGCAGAATCGTTCGAGCCACCGGAATCATTCGTTGAACAGGCAAACGTCTCGGACCCCGAGATTTACGACGAGTTCGAGGAGAACTGGCCGGGGGCGTGGGAGCGTGCGGCCGACTTGCTCGATTGGTACGAGGACTACGACACCGTTCTCGACGACAGCGACGCCCCATTTTATAAGTGGTTCACCGGCGGGTCGCTGAACGCCTCCTACAACTGTCTCGACCGACATCTCGACGAGCGGGGAGACGAGACGGCGATCGAATGGATCGGAGAACTGGGTGAGACACGAACCTACACGTACGAAGACCTCCACCGCGAGGTGAACGAGTTCGCGGCGGCACTTCGTGAGGTCGGCGTCGGCGAGGACGACGTCGTCACGATGTACATGCCGATGATTCCCGAACTCCCCATCGCCATGCTGGCCTGTGCGCGAATCGGCGCACCACACAGCGTCGTCTTCGCGGGCTTCTCGGCCGACGCGCTCGCCACGCGGATGAAGAGCGCGGCTTCGGAGCACCTCATCACCTGCGACGGCTACTACCGCCGTGGGGACCCGCTCCACCACAAGGAGAAGGCCGACAAGGGTCTCTCGCAGGTCGGTCACGACGTGGATACGATCGTCGTGGACCGTCTCGGCGACGAGTACGACCACCCGATGAAAGAGGAGGAGTACGACTACGCCGACCTCGTGGACGAACAGGAAGGTGCGGAGGTCGAACCCGTCCAGCGTGACGCCGAGGACATGCTGTTCCTGATGTACACCTCCGGAACGACCGGCGAGCCGAAAGGTGTCAAACACACTACGGCGGGTTACCTCTCGTACGTATCGTGGACCTCACACGCCGTCCTCGACATCAAACCCGAGGACACCTACTGGTGTGCGGCGGACATCGGGTGGATCACCGGTCACTCCTACATCGTGTACGGGCCGCTCTCGCTCGGGACGACAAGCGTGATGTACGAGGGAACGCCGGACTACCCGGACAAGGACCGCCTCTGGGAGATCGTCGACGACTACGGTGTGGACATCTACTACACCGCGCCGACGGCGATTCGGTCGTACATGAAGTGGGGAAGCGAGTACCCCGAACAGCACGACCTCTCCAGCCTTCGACTGCTCGGGACGGTGGGCGAACCCATCAACCCACGCGCGTGGAAGTGGTACTACAAGCACATCGGCCACGAGGACTGCCCCATCGTTGACACGTGGTGGCAGACCGAGACGGGCGGGATGATGATAACGACGCTCCCCGCCCTCGGAACGATGAAACCCGGCAGTGCCGGACCGCCGCTACCGGGCATCGACGCACAGATCGTGGACACGAAAGGGGAAACGATCCAAGCGGGACGGGCGGGCTATCTCACGGTCCAGAAACCGTGGCCGGGAATGCTCCGCACCGTCTACAAGAACGACGACCGCTACATCAGCGAGTACTGGCGGGAGTACTCCGACCCCGACGCCGACGAGTGGGTGTACTTCCCCGAGGACGGCGCGAAGCTAGACGAGGACGGCTACATCACCGTTCTCGGACGTGTCGACGACGTCATCAACGTCTCCGGACACCGTCTCGGAACGATGGAAATCGAGAGCGCCATCGTCGGCGTGAAGGGCGTGGCGGAGGCGGCCGTCGTCGGTGGCCACCACGACCTGAAAGGCGAAGCGGTGTACGCCTACGTCATCACCGAGGAAGGCTACGACGGGGACGATGAACTCCACGACCGCATCGTCGAAGGCGTTGAAGACGGCATCGGACCGATCGCACGGCCCGAGGAGATCATCTTCACGCCCGAACTGCCGAAGACGCGGTCGGGCAAGATCATGCGGCGCTTGCTAGAGGACATCGCCAACGAGGACGAACTCGGTGACACCTCCACGCTCCGGAACCCGGACGTCGTGGAGGACATCCAGGGCAAGGTCCAAGACAGTTAAACGGCGTCGTAGTCGCAGCAAATTTCTCGATTGTTTTCCGGTCGTGTACTCCTTCTTAAACAAACATTATATATGAATTGCGGATAACAACTAAAGGAGTGGTGCTAACGAATGACATTCGCACACCAGACCATGACACAGAGAACCGCTAGGAAACATCACGGCGATAACGGGTTCGGAGGTGGAAGATAGATGCCTGCGGACACGAAGACCGGTAACCCGGCGCCGCTCGGACTCGTCGGCTTCGGACTGACCACCGTCCTGTTGAGCATGGTGAACGCGAAACTGCTCCCAGCGGAGGGGGAAGTGGTCGTTATCCCGCTCGCGTTCGCGTTCGGCGGGACGGCCCAACTGATCGCCGGACTACTGGAGTATCGTGAAGGAAACACGTTCGGTACCGTCGCGTTCACCAGTTACGGCGCGTTCTGGTGGTGGTTCGGGCTCCTCGTCATCTTCGGCGAGAACGGTTGGATCAGTCTTGACGGGGCGACGACCACCCTCGGCGTGGCGCTCATCCTCTGGGGCGTCTTCACGACATACATGTGGATTGCCACGTTCAAACTCAACTGGGCGCTCTGGAGCGTGTTTCTCCTGCTGGCAGTCACGTTCTTCCTGCTCGGCTTCGCCGATTACCTCGGGATCGGATGGCTCGGCGTCGCCGGTGGCTGGGTCGGCCTCATCACGGGGCTCGACGCGATGTTCGTCAGTTTCGCCGAAGTGGCCAACTGGGCGTACGACCGGGAAGTCATCCCGTTGGGAGGTGCCCCGCTCAAATCGAAGTCGGGACGAAAGACCCAACCGGCGGACTGACGACCGCAACGGATTCAGCGATTCGGAGATTTTTTGGTTGTAATTGGCCTGCACAAGGACTGAGTCATCCGACTGAGGGCATTTAACAATCAGACAACAGTTATGCTCGCGGACATGGTGTGACTCCGTGTAGCATGTCACAAATTGGCATCGAATGGTGGGGCAGAGTACGGTATCGCGGAGACAGTTTTCGCGGACGAAGCAAAGAGGTGAAAACCGATGCCCACTGATACCGAGTTCGGCAACCCGGCACCGCTCGGACTCGTCGGCTTCGGACTGACGTCGGTGTTGTTGAGCCTCGTCAACGCGGGGATTTTCGGTAGTAGCTTGGAGTTGGCAGTCATCCCGATGGCAATCGCCTACGGCGGGACGATTCAGCTATTCGCAGGCTTGTTGGAGTACCGAAATGGGAACACGTTCGGGACCGTCGCGTTCACCAGTTACGGCGCGTTCTGGTGGTGGTTCGCGCTGCTCGTCCTCTTCGAGTCGAACGGCCTCATCGACACCGTGAGTTCGGGTGCGCTCGGGATGGCCCTCATCATGTGGGGCATCTTCACGGCCTACATGTGGATCGGGACGTTCAAACTCAACTGGGCGCTCTGGAGCGTGTTCCTCCTGCTGGCGGTCACGTTCTTCCTGCTGGGCTTCGGCAACCTGCTCGGTATCGACGTGCTCGTCACCGCCGGTGGTTGGGTCGGTATCGTCACCGGTCTCGACGCGATGTACGTCAGTTTCGCGGAAGTCACCAACTGGTGTTTCGACAGGGAAGTCGTTCCGCTCGGCGGCGTCCCGTACGACGGACCGACGACCGAACCACAAACGGGAACCGCCGACTAACGGTTCCGGCCGCAACACGCCTACTCGGCGTGTTTAGCCCCTGCGACGAGTACCGGTCGGTCGGCGTTGAGGATGACCGATTGTGACACGCTGCCGAACAACGCCTTCCCGGCGGGCGAGCGCCGCCGACCACCGACACAGACGCAATCGACGCCCCGTTCCTCGGCGACGTCGAGGATAACGTCGGCCGGGTCCCCGCTCGATTCGACGATGTTCGTTTCGATGCCAGCGTCGTCGAGTACCTCCTTCGCCCGTCGGATACCTCCGACTTGCAATGCGGAGCCACCGCTCGGATTGTCGGTGAAACAGTAGAGCAGCGTTGCCTGCACTTCGGACGATGCCTCGGGAAGGTCCACAACGGCGTTTACCTGCGCCATCGCGCGCGATTCGGTTTCGTCCACTGCCAGAAGGACGTGATACATGGTGGCATGTCGAATGGTGGGAACTTATCCTTTCGGCTGAGCGTCGTCGTATCGCTCCGCGACGAAGATAACGAGCGAGAGCAGGATACCGAGGAAGAGACCGATCGTCACGATGCCATAGATGGCGAGTTCGACCGGCGTCGGTTGCAACTCAATGACGCCGAACAGGTGGACGGGGCGCATACCGTCCGGACCGAACGCGCCGAGGAGGACTCCCACGACTCCCGCAAACGTGACGATGAGGACGTACAAGCTGACGACGAGCGAGCGACCTTGCAGTCGAGATGACACGTATTACCCTTTCGGCAGGCCAAGGATTAGCCTTTTCATCCAGACGTGCTTAGTGGGTGTATGTCCGAAAAAGAACTGCTCTTGCTCGTCCTCG
>NZ_JBAWAC010000017.1:0-12507 GCF_049589095.1 Haladaptatus sp.
GGGCAGCGTCGGCGCGATGAAGAGCGGCGACGGCAGCCGCTATCTCAAGGACGAACCGCAGGACGAGGACGAGTACGTCCCCGAAGGTGTCGAGGCGGCCAAACCGTACAAGGGAACCCTCGAAAGCGAACTCCACCAACTCGTCGGCGGCATGCAGTCCGGCATGGGCTACGTCGGTGCGGAGACGATTCCGTCGTTCAAGGAGCGCTCGGAATTCGTCCGCATCTCGCCCGCCGGCCAGCAGGAGAGCCACGCACACGACGTGATGATTACCGACGAAGCGCCGAACTATAGCCCCGGCGAGTAATCACCCGATTCCGACCTCGAACTTCGCTTTTCGTTTCGTGTTTCATCCGACGTGCTCGGGCAGTGCCAATCGAATTCCGAGGCCGACGAAGACGCTCCCCGCGAGCCACTGGAGGCCGCGGTTCACGCGGTCGTTCTCACGGACGACCCGTCCCACGCGTTGTGCCGCGAAGGCAACCGTCGAGAGGTATACGAGCGTCAACACGGCGTAGGTCAGGCCGAGCAACGCCATCCGAACGTCGGTGTTCGACCCGGTTCCGGCGAACTGTGGAAGGAACGCGAGGAAGAACAGCGCGACTTTGGGGTTGAGGACGTTCACGGCGACGCCCTGCCGAAAGCTGTTTTCGGTGCGTTCGATATCCGTTTCGCTCTCCAACGTCAGTCCGTCGTCCGACCGGAGCGTCTGAATCCCGAGAAAGACGAGGTAGATGGCACCGACGAGTTTGACGGCGGAGTAGGCGACCGCAGAGGTTCGGAGGAGGACGGAGAGACCCAGCACTGCCGCAGTCGTGTGAACCAAAACTCCGGTGCTGACGCCCGACGCCGCCCGGACGCCTGCCCGCCGTCCGTATTCGATACCGCGGGTAAGAACGCAAATCGTGTCCGGGCCCGGCATGGCGATGAGCGCGAGCGAAGCGCCGAGAAAGACCAGCAGGGGTGAGAGAGCCATCGTTCAGCTAACGCGGACGAGCGGTCGCCAGTAATACCTTTGCACGAAAGGGGGCGACGGGACCGCGTTACCGTGACAAAGGGGCAATGAAACCGCGTTACTGTGACAACAGTAAACACGATCTGTTAGCGAGGAGACTTATAATAGATTTGCATGTAAATCCAAGGAGGTATCTCAATAAAGAAGACATGATATGATAAGAATCATTTCAGATTCGATCAAACCATGCCACGAAATAGCCCTTCATCAGATTTGACGGATTTCGAGGTCGATCGACGCACATATCTCAAATCGGGTATCTTTGCACTCGGTTCGGTAGGGGGATTGGCCGCCGGTTCGCGGGGTGTCTCCGCGGGTTCGAGCGGCAACTCTCGTTCGAGCTATTCGATTATGGAAGGAACGGCGGAAGAGACGACGGTGTACGAAATCGACAGCGGGAACCCCGGTCCGACGGTGATGCTCACCGGCGGAATACACGGTAGCGAGGCGAACGGGTACAAATCGGCCGAGGTGATCATGAATTGGGACATCGACGCCGGACGGATGGTCGTGATTCCCAGATGCAACCAGTGGGGAATCGAACGGAACTCGCGGACGTACGACAACCACAACAAGCACAATATCGACCTCAATCGACAGTTCCCGCCGGGAAAGACGCCGACGACGCCACTCGCCCGAGCGATTTGGAACGTGGCAGTGTCGGAGGACATCGACTTCCTCATCGACATGCACAGTTCCCACGGTATCTACAAGAACGGCGACGGCGTCGGGCAGGGTATCTTCTCCACGGCGGCGGGGAACGCGACTGCCTACCGCAAGCGCCTCGTCTCGTACATGAACGAGAACGTCATCACCGATTCGACGTTCGCGTACAGCGGGGCGATGAGTCCGGACGGTTCGCGGCCGATGCTCAAACACAAGGTCGGCGCGGATCTGAACACGCCCGCGATGATCATCGAATCGACGTACGAGTACGACCGATCGATCGCCACACAGGTCCAGAACACCACCGCCGTTGTTCGTGAATTCTTCCGGGAGTACGGCCTCATCACGCAGTCGCACAACGCGGCCGCGGACAACGCGCTCCTGTACCACGACGACGCCGCCGCCGTCGATGCGTCGGTGGACGACAACGGGAAACGGTCCGGACTCTCGTTCACGGTCACGAACGACGCCGACTCGTCCATGTGGATTCAGGACGTGCGAATCGAACCGGCGAACGACGACATCGACGGACTCAGCGACCACTCCTACGACGAGGGTAAATGGGTCAGCGAACTGTTCATCGACGCCGACGTGCGGAACGGCGTTACCGACCTCAACGGTGGCACGTCACTACCGACGACCATCGATCTCGGTTCGGACGGATTCAGCGACAGTGCCTCGACCGAGGCGGTCCTCTCGTCCGGTTCCTCCGCGACCGTCCATCTCTACCAGTTCGAATCGGACGGCTCCCCGGTCGATATGGCGGGCGAATCGGTCGACTTCACCGTGAGCTACGGACTCGACAGCGGGGCGATGGGGTCATCCTCGTTCACGGGGAGTAGCGCCTCGTCCGGTTCGAGCGCCCCTTCGCAGGATTCGATCATTCCATCGCACGGTTCGAACACGTCCTCACAGGATTCGAGTGCTCCTTCTCAGAGCGGCTATCTCGCCTACAACAAGGACGCCGGAGCGGTCGATACCCCTGCTGACGACAACGAGGAACGGTCGGGAATCACGTTTAGCCTCACGAACAAATCCGGGTCGAACACGACGATTCGGAGCATCGGTATCGAACCGGAGAACGACGACATCGACGAACTGCGCGACCACTCCTACAGCGAGGGCAAGTGGGTCAGCGAACTTGCCATCGACGCCGACGTGCAGAACGGCGTCACCGACATCAACGGCGGAATGTCACTTCCCGGGTCCATCGATCTTGATACCGATGGCTTCAGCAACAGTGCATCGGTCGAAGCGGTTCTCTCGTCCGACTCGTCCGCGACCATCAACCTCTATCAGTTCCGCGCGAGCGGGTCACCCGTGGACATGGCTGGCAAAACGGTCGACGTGGGTATCGAATACTCGGTTAACGGCAGCGGCAAATCGCGAACCATCACCCTCCGTCCCTGAGATTCACCGGAGCGGGACGACCGTACCTTTTTAGGAGACGTTTACGAATCGATCGAAGCCATGGACGAGACGTTCGAAGCGTTCTGGAAGCCGCTTTCCGATTTTCCGGACGACAATTGGCTGTCGTATCCCGAGGGCTTGTTGGAATTGCTGATCCATGAACTGTGAGCGGGTGCTCTCCTCGAAATAGCCGAAAAGCCACGACTCACGAATCAGTTCGTCGTAGAAACGGGCCGGGCGCGATTTGAACACGCGACCGTCTGATTAAGAGTCAGACGCTCTGCCTAACTGAGCTACCGGCCCAACGCATTTTGAAAAAGTCGGGTGGGACGTAAATACGTTTCCTTTCGAATCGCAGTGTCCCGGTTTGGGGTGAAAAACGATGTGAAAAATCGGCCCGAAAACGAGGTCAGTAACTGCCGATGACACCGAGCTTTCGCGCCCGGAATTACAGAGGGTGAAGGCCACGTAATCGGCGGCGAAAGAGATGTCGTCGATGGCGGTGATATCCCACCATCTCGGGTCACGTACACGTTCGTCAACCCTTCGGCGGACATCACAGATTCACTTCCGTCAGTCGCCGACGGGGAAGCGAAACAGTCGGCTCCCGTATCGGGTGTGTTCAGTATTATCACCGCGGTTGGTGACATTCGTTTTTACTATCTCGATGATGGATCGATCACTCTCACGGATGAGTAAAGCTGGGCGTGGACTGGTTTCAACGGCGCTCCGGGAGGATTAAGTACCGGCCGGGGCAACGGCCCAGTAGTAATGAGCGCCGGGATAACTATCTCCTCGATGTCTTCGTACGCCATTTTGGGTTGTGGGAGCGTCGGCTACGCCGTCGCCGAGGAACTTGTTGCACAGGGGAAAGAAGTTCTCATCATTGACCGGGACAGCGATCGCGTCGAGGCGCTCCGCGACCAGGATTTGAACGCGCAGAGCGGGGACATCCGCGAAGAATCGGCCGCGAAAGACGTTGCCGACCGCGACGTCGTCCTCATCCTCTCGTCCGACGTCGCGGCCAACAAGGAAGCCGTCTCGAACCTGCAGGACCGAGGTGGCGAACGGTTCACCGTGGTCCGTGCGAGTGATCCGGTGTCGGCCGACGAACTCACCGAGATGGGCGCGGACGTGGTGATCAACCCGTCGACGGTTATCGCCAACTCCGCGCTTCGCTCGCTCGAAGCGGGCGAGTTGGAGTACAAGGCACGGCAGTTGTCCGCCGTCATCGAGGGCACGTCGAGCAAACTCGCGATTCTCACGCACGACAATCCTGATCCGGATTCCATCGCCAGCGCGGCCGCACTCCAGACGATCGCCGAAAGCCTCGGCGTCGAAGCGGACATCCTCTATCACGGTGAGATCGGACACCAGGAGAACCGAGCGTTCGTCAACCTGCTCGGTATCGAACTGATCCAGCGTGACGAAGTGAACGTGAACTCCTACGACACGTTCGCCCTCGTCGATCACATGCGGGCGACACAGCCCGAACTCGACCATCCGGTCGATATCCTCATCGACCACTACGAACCCGAATCGGAGTACGAAGCGGGGTTCTCGGACGTGCGGCCGAACGTCAGTTCGACTTCGACGATCATGACGAAGTACGTTCAGGAGTTCGATATCAACCTGAGCGAGGAGGTCGCGACGGCGCTCCTGTACGGTATCCGGGCCGAGACGCTCGACTTCAAGCGGGACACGACGCCCGCCGACCTCACCGCGGCGGCGTACCTCTACCCGTTCGCCAACCACGACACGCTCGAACAGGTCGAATCGCCGTCGATGTCGCCAGAGACGCTGGACGTGCTCGCCGAGGCCATCACGAACCGGGAGGTGCAGGGCAGTCATCTCGTCAGCAACGCGGGTTTCATCCGCGACCGCGATGCGCTCACGCAGGCCGCCCAACACCTGCTCAACCTCGAAGGCATCACCACGTCCGCTGTCTTCGGTATCGCTGACGACACCATCTACCTCGCCGCCCGGTCGAAGGACATCCGGATGAACATCGGTAACGTGCTACAGGACGCCTTCGACACCATCGGCGAAGCGGCGGGCCACTCGACGCAGGCCAGCGCGGAAATCCCGCTCGGCATCTTCACCGGTATCGAGACCAACGAGGACAACCGCGACACCCTGCTCTCGCTCACTGAAGAAGCAGTCAAGAAGAAACTGTTCGACGCGATGGGCGTCGATGGAGAATCGAACGGGAACTGAATTAGACGACCGCTTCTTCGCTTTCTCCCTCTTCCGGTTGCTTCAACCGTTCCACGACATCGTTGATGAGGATGACGTCGCCGACCGCGCGCACCCACCGGTACGGCACGATGATGCCGCGTCCCGGCGTGATGCGGTCGCCGAACAGTTCGTCGTTGATTCCCCCGAGCGCGAGACCTGTTACTGCCGTTTCGTTCAAATCGAGACGAACGTCGTCCACTTCTCCGACGAAGACTCCGTTGTTGGAGTAAACCTCCCGGCCGACGAGCGTCGTGATTTCCGCTGGGCTTCCATCCATACCGTCCATATGAACATGAGATTGTATGGGCGGGTCTTAACTCTTGGCAGACCACGGCGGAATGAACCTATCGGGTGGATGAGAGTCGTCTGACGCATTTCGCATACGAATCATATCGCTTGTATTTAGTAACCGATGTCTCGAACGTCTCACTGACACCTCGATCCTCGCAACGAGCGTCTCACTCCGCGATGTCGTCCAGCACGTCGCCGAACGCGTCCAACCCCGCACGGACCGTCTCGTTGTCCAGCCCCAAACTCAATCGGAAGCTGTCGCCGTCGTCGAAGAACCGTCCGGGAACGACAAGGATTCCCTCCTCCCACGCGGCTTCCGATACCTCGTCCCCGTCGGCCGACTCGTGGGAGAAAAAGCCGTAGGTACACCCGGACGGGACGGCCCCGGAGAGGTCGTCGCGCTCCTCGACGAATTCCGCAAGGAGTTCCCGATTCTCCTCGATTCGGTCGCGCGACCCTTCGGCGAGTTCCGTCTCGTCGTACAGTGCACGGCGGGTGAGCGCCATCCCTGGGGCCGATATCGCCGGGACGTGGAACATGACCGACTGGGCGCGGGAGACGAAGTCGGCGTCCGCGACGAGCCATCCGACGCGAACCGGGCCGAACCCGAGGTACTTCGTCATCGAGTTCGTAATGACCGTGTTCGGGAGCATGGCGGCGGTCGGGCCGCCGAAGACGCTGGCCTCGTCGGCACAGAACGGCGCGTACACCTCGTCCACGAGCAGAGTGGCGTCGTTGTCCGCGGCGGCGCGACTCGCTTCCGCCATGGTCTCGCGGCTCGCCCGACTCCCGCTCGGGTTGTGGCGGTTCGTGACGACGATACAGCGCGTTCCGTCGCTCATTGCCGCTTCGACTCGCCCGGGGTCGAGTCCGTAGTCGTCCTCGGCCGGTCTACGGAAGCGGTCCACCGTCGCACCGAGTCCCTCCGGCGTCGCCACCAGCGGTTCGTAGCCCGGTTTCTCGACCAACGCGCGCGGTGGACGGTCGTCGCCACCGTCCGTTTCGCCCGCTCCGTCTCCCTTCCCGCCGAGCGCGGCGGCCATGGCGACGAAGTTCGCGTGCGTGGCACCGGCCGTGACGAGGACGTTCTCCGTGCCGACGTCGTAGGCGTCAGCGATGATGGTTTCGAGGTCGAGGTCGTCCGGCGGCGACGGCAAGTCGGCGAGTTTCGGCGGCACGATACCGTCCGGTTCCGGCACCGCGCGCCGCAGGTCGCTCGACCCGAGGTCGTGCGTGGCGGCTTCGGGGCGACCGGTGATCCAGTCGAGATAGTCGATATCCGGGAACATACCGGGGCTACGGAGAGGTGAGTCTTAACCTTCGGGAAGGATGCAAACCACACGAGGGTGCACGATCAGTCGTCCCGCACCGCTATCGGCATCGAATCCGCGTTCGATGCCAAGGCGTCGAACCGTTCGCGGGCGTCGACAGCCATCGGATAGACGCCGTGGTACGGATCGGGGTCACCGTCCACCCCCGTCACCGTTCGGATGGTGTCCGCGATGGATTCGTAGTTGTCGCCGACGACGTCGCGGATCAGCGTCGGAACCCCCGCCCGCTCACAGAGTTCGCGGGCCGCTTCCCTCCCCACGTACACTCGACCCTCCTCGTCATCGGCGAACACCAACGCGAACGGTGTCGCATCGAACTGCGCTTCGAGAAACGACTGGGTCGCCTCCGCATCCCACGGAATCGCACCGACGCCGCGCACCCGTCGTAGCGCGGACGCGGCGGCCGAACAGAACGGACAGTCCCCATCGAAAACGAGTACCGCGTGATACTCGGTCATGCCGTTCCGGCTACGGGACTTTCGCGGATAAGGATTGTTGCGCCGGAACGGAACCGAAGAACGGTCGAACGTACCACCACGCGGTAACGTGCCCATCATCCCTAAGTGGAAATAAGGAGACGAACGAGACGTATGTCAGAGACCGAGCGAAGCGACGTTCTCGTCACGGCCGAGTGGGTCGACGACCATCTCGACGAGTTCGGGAGCGACGACCCCGAGTACCGACTCGTGGAGGCGGACATCGAGTACGACGAGTCCTACGCCGAGACGCATATCCCCGGTGCCATCGGGTTCCGTTGGGGGCCGCACCTCCAGGATTCGTTCCAGCGGGACATCCTGAAGAAGGACGACTTCGCCGAGATGATGGGTGAACACGGTATCGCCGACGATAGCACCGTCGTCCTCTACGGCGACGAGTCGAACCAGTGGGCGGCTTACACCTACTGGCAGTTCAAGTACTACGGCCACGACGACGTGTATCTCCTCGATGGCGGACGTGAGTACTGGCTCGAAAACGACTATCCGACGGACGACGAGGTGCCGTCGTATCCCGAGGCGGAGTACGACGCGGGCGGCCCGTTCGATCACCTCCGGATCTACCGCGAAGGCGTCGAGGACGCGATAGAGCTCGACCTCCCGCTCGTGGACGTCCGGTCGGAGGCCGAATACCGCGGCGAGAAAATCGCACCGGAGGGGAGTCCGGAAACCGCACAACGAGCGGGTCACATCCCCGGCGCGACGAACATCACGTGGAGCGAGAACCTGAACGACGACGGGACGTTCAAGGAACGCGACGAACTCGAAGCGCTGTACGAGGACCACGACATCACGGGCGACAGCGGCGTCGTCACCTACTGCCGTATCGGCGAGCGCTCGTCGATAACGTGGTTTACGCTCCACGAACTGCTCGGCTTCGAGGACGTGCGTAACTACGACGGGTCGTGGACCGAGTGGGGCAACCTCATTCGCTCACCCATCGAAGCCGAAACTGACGAACCGGCGAGCCGAGCGAGCAAAGGATAACCCCCCGGTTTCGGGCGGAGGAGTCGTGCGGTTCTCTTATTCCTGTTCGTCTTCCGTTTCGGTTCTCGATTTCCGACTCTCTATCGCACGGAGGAGGTCCGGCGTTCGCTCGTGTCGCGGTGTCTCTGCGAAGCGTTTGATTTGTCTGAAATCTTCGTCGGTTAATCCGGATTCCATACTAATTGTGGCGATTTTATACGGTATATATCTATGCAAAATAGTGCGTTTTCTGAACTGTCTGAAGATCATCATCCTATATTTGAACTGAGATATATATCCCATCTACCGACGCTCAGTCCGGATGGTGGGGTTTTTTATACAATGTCGTTGCCAACAGATAGTAGCCGAACCATGTCTCCGGGAAGCCAACTGACACCCCCAGAACCGACGATACCGGCGAAATCGCCCCCGCGACAGTTTGCTGTTCGGGAGGACGAGCAGGTGAGCGAGGCAGTCATCCGCGCCGTCTCCGAGCAGGAGAACGTCGACCTCCAGAACGTCGCGCCGCTCTACGAACGGATCGACCCCGACGCGTTGGACGACTTCTTCGAACCCAACTACGACGGCCGGGTTCCAACCGTCACCAGCGTCGAGTTCGATTACGGCGGATACACCGTCGTCGTCCGCGGTTCCGGTATCGTCGAACTCCACTGAATTTTAGCAGTTCGTTTCGATCGCGGTGACGGTCACCGCACGGACGCCGAATCCGTTCCCGAGAGCGACCGCGATAGCCTCCCGGTCGCGCGCTTCGGAGACGGTCAGTTCGGCGACGACATCGACCGCGATGTCCGTCGCTCGGGGACGGAATCCGGCGTGTGCGACGTCGTGGACGGTTCGAACCGACTCTATTTTCGTGAGCACGCCTCGTGCCGCCGTCGTGAGCGTGCCATCGGTTCCACGCGGAACTAACACCGTCACTTCAGCAGTGACCGTCACTGGGTGGAGTGCCTGTGACATACTGCTCCCGCGCGAATCGAACGCGCGACACCCGATCGCTGGACCGGTGGGGCCAGCGACGCGGACGGGGTAGACCACTACCCGACGGGAGCGGCGGAACGGGTCGAGGGGACAACGGGGCCGATACGAGACGAGATTCGCTCGACGAGGTCGAGAGATGTCTCTGGACGTTCGCCAGCGAGGCCTCTCACGGTGGGGTGTCACGGGGACACCCCAACGACGGTCGGACGGTTGCGGAGCCGTACCCGTTCCGGTCACGGCTGTCCGCGGATCGAGGTCGTCGGCCGAATCCGCCGAACCGATTCGGCTGACGACACTCGACACCCGAAATTACACACTGGTAGGACGAACGCCGGTGCCGGACGGTAGGGTCGAAAAGAGCCAACTGATGGCCCGGACCCGCACGGAGTCGGGGCTCCTCGATCGTGGAGAATCGAAGAAAGCACCCGCCGTCGGTGGCAGTGGCGTCCGCCTTACGCGACGAGCGTGGGTGCAGTCCGAATGCGGTGAACATCCGTCAGACCATACCACCCGTCGCGTCCGCATGGAAGATTCGCCTTGGATGCTCCATACAGAGCCATCCATGCGGAAATCCCAAACGCGGACACTCCGGCCTCGACGAGGACGGCGTGCAGTGGACGCGATTGGGCGGTGGTGGTCATGATTGTCACTCGGATTCGGTCAGTTGGGTGTATCTTCACGTATTTTGGCGAACATAATAATCGTTATGCAACCGTGAGATTGTCTAGCAATATACCGAAGCCGTTCGAACGGCTACCATTCGACGAGGGTTTTGTCCCGCCAGAGCCGCCCGCTCGGGCCGCCGGATTTGAAGCGCGCCAACCAGACCGGCGTTTCGGCACCCGTCTCGGCGCTCCGCGGGGCACTCGACCCACCCATTTCGGTTCGCACCCACCCCGGGCAGACGGCGTTGACGAGGAGGTCGGGATACTGCACCGCCAGCGCGTCGGTGAACGCGTTCACACCGGCTTTCGATACGCCGTACGGGAGATGGCCGGTATCGATGCCGCCGTCGAACTGTCCCGAGCCGCTGGAGAGGGTCACGACACGCCCACCCTCGCGCTCGGTCAGCAACGATAGCGCGTGTTTCGTGACGAGCATCGGCCCGTGGAGGTTCGTCCGGAGCGTCGTCTCGATCTCCCTGTCCGACAGCGACTCCAACTTCCCGGTCGGCCCGTACGTCGCGGCGTTGTTCACCACGATATCGAGTCGCCCCTCCTCGTCGACGATCGTCTCCACTGTCCCCCGAATCGTGTTCCCGTCGGTTACGTCGAGTTCGACGGCCCGCTGGTCCGTCGCCGTGACTTCGTCCGGATTCCGCGCTCCAGCATACACCCGCGCACCGAGTACAGTTAGTCCCGCCGCGATCTCCGCACCGATCCCCCGATTCGCCCCCGTAACGAGTGCACACTGTCCGTCCAGCGAGTCGTACACGTCAACGTTCATGGAACGGGTACGGAGTCAAGGTGCTTCCAGGTTGTGTCGATCACGAGCGTTTCGACTGGTCGAGTCGTGTTTGGAAAAGCGCCGAGAGGGAGATTTGAACTCCCGTGTCCGTGAGGACAGCAGATTTCGAATCTGCCGCCTTGGCCGGGCTAGGCTATCTCGGCTCACTTTCCAGTACTGCGTTTTGCACTTTATGGGTTTCGATTTAGGTCACGGGAACCTATCGGACCACCACATTAAAATCGATGGCCGTTGCGTGATATTTCATGGACGTTACAGACGCGAATACCAAGGCAGAATCCGTCCTCGATGCGATCGGAACTGCCGTCATCGCCGACCGCGAATTCCTCGAAACAGTCCTCCTCGGCGTCATGGCAGGAGGCCACGTCCTCCTCGAAGACGTGCCCGGAACCGGAAAGACGCTTACCGCGCGGAGCTTCGCCTCCGCGCTGGGCCTCTCGTTCAGCCGCGTACAGTTCACCCCGGACCTACTCCCGGCAGACGTGACGGGAACGCACGTGTTCAACGAACAGGACCGCCAGTTCGAGTTCAACGAAGGCCCCATCTTCGCCAACGTCGTCCTCGCCGACGAGATCAACCGTGCGCCGCCGAAGACACAATCCGCGCTCCTCGAAGCGATGGAGGAGGGACAGGTCACCGTGGACGGCGACACCCGCGAACTCCCGAAGCCGTTCTTCGTTATCGCCACGCAGAACCCCGTCGAACAGGAGGGGACCTTCCCGCTCCCCGAAGCGCAGGTGGACCGCTTCGCCGTCAAAACCAGCCTCGGCTACCCCGAACTCGACGGCGAGATCGAACTCCTCCGCCGCCGTGCGGGCCGTGACAGTCAGAGTCCGACGATGGAGAGCGTCCTCGACAACGAACTCGTCACCGCCCTCCAGTCCGTCCCCGAAACGGTGCGCGTCGAGGAGGACCTGCTCGAATACATGGCCGCCATCGCCCGCGAGACGCGCGAGGACCGCCGCGTCGAGGTCGGCGTCTCCCCCCGCGGGACCCAGCGCCTCTTCGAAGCGACACGCGCCCGCGCCGCCATGAAGGGCCGCGACTTCGTCACCCCCGACGACGTCAAACGCGTCGCCTACCCCCTCCTCTCCCACCGCGTCGTCCTGACCCCGGACGCGAAGGTGAACAACGTTCGAAAGGACGAAATCATCGAATCCGTGCTGGACAGCGTTCCCGTGCCGACGGTCGAATAGGAAAATCGATCTTTTCTTTCTCACGCCCGCAGCGCCGACGTGAGCGCCAACGTCGCGATCAGCAGGAACACCAGCGCTGTCACGGGTTTACCGCCGCCACCGACCAGATACACGCCGTAGCCGAGCGCACCGGCGGCGACGCCGACGATGGTGCTCGATGCGGCGTGCATGATTTCGAGCGTCCGCGTGTCCGCCTCGCGGCCCAGTTGCTCGCCGACGTTGATGGCCTGTTCGCCGAAATCCCACGCGAGGACCGTCGCTATCGCGCCAGGAATCAGGAGTTCCGGCGGTGCCGCGACGAGGCTCCCGGCCAGAATTCCGGCGAGGAGGACGAACCCGCCGGTCGTGACGAGGCGGCGCGACCCGCGGACGACGCCGATGGCCACGAACAGCAGGCCGAACAAGCCGAAGAGCGCGCCGATGCCGCCGAAGAG
>NZ_JBAWAC010000018.1:0-6522 GCF_049589095.1 Haladaptatus sp.
GGTCGGTTACACGGTGTCGACGCTGCGCTCGCAGGAGCCGAAGAACTGCACCAACGGGACGATATTTCCTCGGAAATTTACGAACGTATCGTCACACGATATTCGAGCGAGAAACGACGGTTGAATCGCGCTCTTTCGTCGTTGCTCGACCAGCATCCACACCTCCGCGAGAGGGAAGAACTCACCGCGGAGGGCGAAATCGTTCGGCGGGAAATTCTCGGCATCAAGACGGCGATGGAACGTGGAATCATCAGCACCGACGTCGGAAACCGTCTTCTCGAGACGACCGAGGGAAAACTCGAAGATCTAGTCGACGACCGCCACAAACGCGATGAAGATTCCAAGGACGACTCCAGAGACACGTAATAATCCGACCGATTGCTCTTTTCAATTCATCAGCCAAAATCGTTTACCGACTTCGTGTCCTCGTCATTGCGTGGGTGCTGGGCGACTCGGCTTTGACCAGTACAACGGTCGATATCATATCGTAGGACACCGAGTCGCCTTGCACCCCCGAGAGGGGGAAGTGACGAACTGATAACTCTCCACGCTTCTTCCTTTCTCCTTCATCGGTTAGCTCCGCGCGTGTCTTCCTATCACTGGAAACGATCGTTCTAGAGCGCGAGGAGATCGAAACGACACTCGTGAGACCCGTCTTCAGTGTGTCCGGATGAAGTTCATCTTGTTGGATATCTAACTATGGCACGATGTTCCGTATGCTCCTTTCGGCAATCGGCATCGTCGAACTGCTGTCTCCCGAAGAACTCATCGATCGGGCGGAGCGCCTCGCACTCGATAATCCCGACGACTGTGAACTACGGCCCTGGGTCGTTCCTGGTGCGCGGGTCGAAGGACTCGTCTTCTTGATTACCATGTGGCGAAGCGACCGCTCGTACGCCGGGTTCAAGCAGTTCCTCGGTGTTCTCGGACTTCTCGCGCTGGCGTTCCCACGTGCCTATATCGACTATGGAACCAAGCTCGCGTACACCGACGCTAGCAACTGTCGATGGAAACCGTGGGTCTACTTCGGAACCCGCTTGGTTGGAATGCTGTACGTGATCATCGCTCTCGACGAACTACGAAAGGACTGATCTCGAACTGAGGTTCACGACGAGTTGGCGGTTTCGAGCCGTGTGGTCGGGGACCTGATCGACCGTTCGAAACGGTTCGATCCTCGTCACTACTGTTCACCCATTCGAATACTGAGAGGTATGGTCGCTATCGCGCTTCGAACACAAGTCGAGCAGACCAGTGAGTCATCCCGTCGTTAGTAACTCAGGGCCACAGTCCACGGGACTCCTTTGCCTCGGCGATTCGGGAGAGGGCGACTACGTAGGCGGCGTCTCGCCACGTCACGTTCAACTCCGATTTTGCGTCGGACATGTCGTCCCACGCGCGGAGCATCGCCGTCTCCAGTTCGTCGTTCACGCGTTCGAGCGACCACGACCGACGGTTGATGTTCTGGAGCCACTCGAAGTACGAAACGGTCACTCCACCCGCGTTGGCGAGGATGTCGGGAACGACGGCGACGCCCTTCGATTCGAGAATCTCGGCGGCCGCGAACGTCGTCGGCCCGTTGGCCCCCTCGACCACGAGGCCTGCTCGGATGTTTTCCGCGTTCTCCACGGTAATGACGTCACCGATGGCGGCCGGAACGAGGACGTCCACGTCGAGTTCGAGGAGGTCCTCGTTCGATATCTTCTCGGGGGCGTCGTACTTCATAACGGCTTCCGGCTCTTCCTCGTGGGTCGGTACGGCGTGAGTATCGAGGCCGTCGGGATCGTATATGCCCCCGTTCACGTCCGAGACGGCGACGACGGTCGCACCGTAATCGTCGAGGACGCGGGCGGCGTTCGCGCCGACGGAACCGAATCCTTGGACAGCGACGGTCGTCGCTTCGATGTCCATCTCGTAGTAGTCGATGGCCTCGCGAGCGATGATGGCGACCGATCGACCGGGTGCGGCCGCGCGACCGTAGCTTCCCCCGATGACGGGCGGCTTGCCGGTGACGATGCCGGGCGTCGTCTCGCCCTCCTGCATCGAATAGGCGTCCATGAACCACGCCATCGTCTGCGCGTCGGTCCCCATGTCGGGTACGGGGATGTCCTTCTCCGGGCCGACGAAGTCGCGCAGCTCTTCGGCGAAGCGACGGGTGAGCCGTTCCTTCTCGCCGATCGAGAGATCCTTCGGGTCCACGACGATGCCACCTTTCCCGCCCCCGAAGGGGAGATCCATCACGGCACACTTCCACGTCATCCACATCGAAAGACCGACGCACTCGTCTTCGGTGACGTTTGGGTGATAGCGAAGGCCGCCCTTGTACGGCCCGCGAACGTCGTCGTGTTGGGAGCGGTAACCGGTATAGACCTCAACGAAGCCGTTGTTGCGCTTCAGCGGGACCGTCACGCGCTGTACCTTCGTCGGATGTTTCAATCGCTCGACGATACCCGGGTTCACGTCCACGAGTCCCGCAACCCGTTCCAGTTGTCGTCGGGCCGTGTCGAGTGCCGTCTCGGATTCGGGTTCGGCGTGGGATTCGGGTTCCACGGTCGCGTTCCTCTCGTGCTTCACCATCAGGTGGTCACCTCAGGCTTGATGCGGCGGTAGACTGCCTCGACAGAATCGACGACGGCGTCGGCGATTCGAGAGACCGAGGTCTCACTGAGTGTCAACGGCGGAGCGAGCAGCAGATGGTCGCCCGCCACCCCATCGACCGACCCCTTTCCTGGATACGTGTAGACGCCGCGGTCGAGTGCGGCGTCGTAGATCCGTTTGTACACCTTCGAGGAGGGGTCGAAGGGTTCTTTCGTCTCCGTATCGGCGACGAATTCCAGTCCGACCATCGGCCCCATCGCACGGAAGTCGCCGACCATCGGGTGGTCTCGGAGCGTGTCGAGTTCGGAGACGAGTTGGCGGCCGCGGGCGCGACCCTGTTCGAGCACGTCGTCCGTGTACTTGTCCACGACGAAGTTCGCCACGGCCGCGGACAACGGGTTCCCGGCGAACGTGTGGCCGTGGGAGAACGAGACGCCGTCGTGGGTGAACTCCTCGGCGACGTGGTCACGGACGAGCACGGCACTCATCGGCGTGTAGCCGCTGGTGAGGCCCTTTCCGAGCGTCATCATGTCGGGAACGACGCCGTAGTGTTCCATGGCGAACAGCGGCCCGGTTCGGCCGAATCCGGTCATCACCTCGTCCGCGATGAAGAGCACGTCGTACTCGTCGCAGATGTCGCGGACCTCCTCGTAGTAAACGGGGTGCGGTGCGGCCGCGGGGATGCTGGCGCCGCCGACCGGTTCGGCGATGAAGGCGGCGACCGTCTCGGGACCGCGTTGGCGAATCGCCGTTTCGAGTTCACGCGCGGCGGCGCGGGCCTGCTCTTCGGGCGTTCCCTCGAACGGCCACCGGTACGGGTACGCGGGCGAGATATGCTCCCAGTCGGCCAGGAACGATTCGTAGCCACGCCGTCGAAGCGTGTTCCCGGTTGCGGACAGCGCCCCGAACGTCGCGCCGTGATACGACTGCCAGCGGGAGATCACGACGGATTTCTCGGTCTTCCCGCACGAACGGAAGTACTCACGTGCGAGTTTGAACGCCGCTTCGTTCGCCTCACTCCCCGAGTTCGTGTAGAACACTTTGGAGAGGTCTCCGGGAGAGCGCGTCGCGAGCGTGCGCGCGAGTCTCTCGGGTGCATCGTGGGAGAAGTGAGACAGACTGAGATACGAGACTTCCGACGACTGTGACTCGAATATCTGATCGATGCCTGGAACCGAGTGGCCCAGATTAGTCACCGCCGCGCCCGACGCGGCGTCGATGAGTCTCTCACCGTCTTCGGTCACGAGGAACTCGTCGGTGGCGTAGTCGACCCTCGGCAGGTCGGGCTCGATACCACCACCCCATTTGTAGAAGATGTGGTTCTGATGTGCCATCTATAACGATTGACTGCACCCTAAGATGAAATAAGTCTTACTAAGAAAACCGAATTTTGGAGAGGTTACAAACACTTCTCGAACAATCCAAACCGTGACTGACGGACTCGCGTCTCGGGGTCGGTATGAATGGAATGGATGGGAGGCCAGAATCGACGGCGGATTCAGAGCGTCGGGTCCTGCTCGATGGGAATGTGGACCGTCTTCTCTTGGGTGTAGGCGTTGAGCGTGTCGCGGGAGCACTCGCGGCCCATGCCGGAGCGTTTGAACCCGCCGAACGGGCTACCGGTGACGGTGCGTCCGTAGAACTTGTTGACCCAGACGCTTCCCGCGTCGATGTCGGCGGCCGCGCGGTGGGCGAGCGATCCATTCTTCGTCGCCACACCCGCAGCGAGGCCGAATTCAACGTCGTTGGCGAGTTCGATGGCTTCGTCGTAATCGCTGAAGGTGATGACCGTCTCGACCGGACCGAATATCTCCTCTTGAGCGATTCGCATGTCGTTGTCGGCGTCCACGAAGACGGCGGGTTCGACGAACCAACCGTCGTCGGTACCCTCGGCTTCGACGACGTTTCCGCCGGTCGCGAGGGTCGCACCCTCTTCGACGCCGAGTTCGAGGTACGAGTTCACCTTCTCGTACTGCGCTTCGGAAACGAGCGGGCCGAAGGTGGTCCCCTCGGAGAGCGTGTCACCGATGGTGTGTGATTCCATCTCCTCGACCAATTTCTCGACGAACTCGTCACGAACGTCCTCGTGGACGAGCGCGCGTGAACAGGCGTCACACGACTGGCCGGTGTTGTACGTGATGCTCCCGGCGACGGTCTCGGCGGCCTGCTCGATGTCCGCGTCGGGGAAGACGACGAACGGCGACTTGCCACCGAGTTCCAGCGTGACGGGCGTGATGTTCGAGGCGGCCGATTTCATCACCTCCTCGCCGGTCACGTCCTCGCCGGTGAACGAAACCTTCTGCACGTCGGGGTGGCCCGTGAGGGGCGCGCCCGCCTCTTCGCCGAAACCGGGGACGACGTTGAAGACGCCGTCGGGTAGGACGCCTTCGGAGAGTTCGGCGATTCGGAGCGCCGTGAGCGGACTCTGCTCGGCGGGTTTCAAGACGACGGCGTTGCCAGCGGCGAGCGCCGGACCGATCTTCCAGGAGGTGAGGACGAGGGGGTAGTTCCACGGCGTGACGCAGCCGACGACGCCGTAGGGCTCTCGGCGGGTGTAGATGTGTGCGTCGTTTGCCGCCGCAATCTCCTTGCCGCCCTCGGCGCGACAGATGTTCGCGTAGTATTCGATGAAGTCGATACCCTTGGTGACCTCGCCTTTTGCGTACGACAGCGGCTTCCCCACGTCGAGGCTTTCGAGGAGCGCGAGTTCTTCGAGGTGATCGCGGAGCACCGACACCCATTCGAGGAGGGTTTCGGACCGCTCCGCGGGCGTTGCGTTGCTCCACTCGCTCTCGAAGGCGTCCTGTGCGGCATCGACGGCCGCGTTCACGTCGACGTCGTCACAGCGAGGGACCGAGAGGATGGGTTCGTCCACGACGGGGTCGCGCGTCTCGAACGTCTCGCCGCTTTCCGCTGGGCGGGACGACCCACCGATCCACGCTTCGAACGATCCGAACGACTGGGCTTCCTCGCTCGCTTGCTGATGATTCTCCTGAATCGAGTTGGTGTAGTGTTCCAATTCCATGATGGTTGTCCTCGTTCGTCATGCACCTTGGATCGAGCACTAATAAAACTAACTAGATAACAAAATTGACGAGGTAATCTTGTGATGATTCTAATTTGGTGGGCATTTGTTGGCTCAGAGATGAATGGGCGGGTTGGTGGGTGGGGTAGTGGCATGGTTCGGGACGATCGATCGACGAACCGATTATCGCGTACTCACCCCACACCGAGTCACTCCGTCGCGGGGACGAACTTGAACCCGTATCTGACGACTCCCTCTTCCTCGTATATTCGGCGAATGCAGCCCGAGACGGGCATACCGACCGCCACCTCGGTAGGATCGACATCCGTGACCTGTGCGGTGATTCGCGGCCCTTCGTCAAGTTCGACGACGGCGACGACGTACCGTCCTTCCGCTTGTGCCTGCCCGGCGAACTCCGGCGGCGAACCACCCGGCGAGAGGACGGTGTAGGAGTAGATGGTGCCCTCTCCCGAGAGGTCGGCCGCCTCGAACGCGTCGCTTCGGCAGTCAGGGCAGGCCCCTTTCGGGGGGAACACGACGGTTCCGCATTCGGTACAGCGTTCGCCCTCGAACGCCAATCGTTGCCCCACGGTTCGCTCGTACATCGGAATCGAGATGTGTGCACCCATCAGTTCGACACCTCCTGCAATCGCGCGTACTCGGCGTAACTCAACTCCTCGGTCGCTTCGAGTGCGGCATCGACGCCAGCCGACACGCCCTCGTCTTCGACCCTGTCGGTCGTCTCGAAGACGAACGCACTTGCACCGTGGCCGTACCCATAGCCCGCGACGAGGATTCTGGAACCCGACTCCGCAGCGTCGAGGGCCGCGGCGAGACCGACGAGGGGCGAGGCAACGCCCGCGAACCCCATGCGCTTGACGACGAATCCGGCACCCATCTGG
>NZ_JBAWAC010000019.1:0-1681 GCF_049589095.1 Haladaptatus sp.
TGGGGACGAAGGCATCCACGTATCCATCCGCCACAGCCAGTCATCAGTTTTCTGGTGACATCGAAAACGCGAAACGAAGGTCACGACCCTGACCACGAGACTTGGTGGTTGCCTACCTCGAAAATCCGAGCGTCGCCCGTCGAAGGGATTCGTCAGGAACAGAGCGTATCATCAGTAGCAGAGTGTATTTCTAGATAGCTATCCAGAAATCTATCCAGAATTCTGGACAGAAATCCACCAGTAGACGGCACGAGAAATCAAACCACCGAAAAGTCGGGTCGTTCCGAACGAGGCCGGATTCTCAGTCCCGCCGACTGCCGGGTTGCGGGTCCACGTGCGGTTTCGCCATCAGATCCGAAAATCGGGCGTCGTCCAACCAGTCGAGCAACTGCACCAACTGCTCGGTTGCCGCCTCGAAAATCTCGGCCCCCTTCTCCGGCGTCGCGTCGGTCTGGTCGCCGAACACACCGTTCTCGCTGTTGTCGATGGCGTCGTAGAAGTTCCGTGCCCCGTGGATCGTTGGAGTGCCGTCGCGCAGGTCACGCAGGCCGGTGTCACGGGCCTCCTCCAGTCGGTCCTCGTGGACGAGTTCCGGCGCGATGTGCATGATCATCGCCGTCTCCTTCGGACCGCCGTGCGGGCCGTTGTACTCGAAGATGTCGCTCACGAGGTCGGGAATCGATTCGTCCCACATCCACTCGACTGCGTAGGCGGCCTCGTCCCGACGGAGTCGCCGTCCGACCTCACGCAAGTGCTCCATGTTGCCGCCGTGGGCGTTGACGTAGACGATGCGGTCGATACCGTGGTAGGTGAGGTTGCGCGAAAAGCTCTCGACGTAATCGCGGAACTGCGGCGGGTCCACCGACATCGTCCCGTGGAACTGCATGTGATGCGTGCTGACGCCGATGTTTATCGTCGGCGTGCAAAGGTAGCCCGCCCGGTCGGCCGCCTCGCGGGCCAACGCTTCAGCGATGAGGTGGTCAGTGGCGAGTGGGAGATGCGGGCCGTGTTGTTCGGTCGAACCCAACGGGACGACGGCGACGGATTCCTCCGCAACGTAGTTCCCGAGGTCCGGCCACGCTTGGTCGGCGAGGTACATACGAGAGGGAGGGTGCCGAGAGGGCATAAATTTCAGCACGCCGGAAAACGATTCTGCTAGGACAGGCAGTGACCGGCGAGCGAGAATCCGCAATCAGAACCGCTTTTCGATGGACTTGACCCCGGTCATGACTTCGTCGCGTTCGAAGTAGAGACCTTCGAGGAGGATCAGGGTGATGGCGATGCCGAAGACGAGGCAGAACACGCCGAACTCGGCGGTGTAGAGATGCCAGACGAAGATCGGGAGAAAGAGTGCCGTTCCGATCAGCCCGACGAGCGGGATGACCGAGATCAGTTCGGAGCGTTGCGTGTAGGCGAGCGCGTTCATCGCCCCGAAGACGACGATGAACGACAGGGATGCGAACTCCGTGATGGCGGTGAGACTACCGTATACCGTCAGCAGAATCGTCAGTCCGCCGATGACGAACAGGGTTTTCGTCGGGACGCCCGCTTCCTGCGTCGGGGCAAGTCGGTCGGGAAGCAGGTCGTCGGTGCTCATCCCCTTCGCGAACAATGCAGTGCTGAACAGGGTCGCGTTGATGGCGCTGGCGGTGGAGGCCACCGCTGCGACGCCGATCAGGAC
>NZ_JBAWAC010000020.1:0-13908 GCF_049589095.1 Haladaptatus sp.
GCCTTCCTCCGCCGTTTCGATTTCGTAGCTGTCAGTCCTCAAGTCTCGCTTCGACCCGTGCGCCATCGGCGACGGCGCACGGGAAGACGTCGGGTTCGATGCCGGTTTCGGCGAGATACGCCTCCCGAACGGTTTCCGCGAAGGGTTCGACGGATTCTGCCCGGACGAAGCTCACGACACAGCCACCGAATCCAGCACCGGTCATCCGCGAACCGAGTTCGGCGTCGATGTCGCCCGCCACCTCGACCACGAAATCCAGTTCCGGACAGCTGACCTCGTAGGAGTCGCGGAGCCCCTGGTGGGATTCACTCATCAGTTCCCCGACGCGTCCCATCTCGCCGGTTTCGAGCGCGTTCGCGGCCTCGCGAACGCGCTCGTTCTCGTACACGACGTGTCCGCACCGCTCTCGTATCGTCTCCGGAAGTTCGTCCTCGACCGCCTCGAACTCGGCGACCGACACGTCACGCAGTGCGGTCACATCGTCGGACAGGAGTTCGTCGAGCAGTTCGACGCCCTCCGCACACTGGGCGACGCGTTCGTTGTACGCGGAATCGACCAACTCGTGTTCGACGTTCGTGTTTGTCACGACGACCCGAACGTCCCCGTCCAACGAGTAGCGCTCGTAGTTTCGGGTGCGGCAGTCGAGAAACAACGCGTGGTCCCGCTCGCCGAGCGCGACGACGAACTGGTCCATGATCCCACACTCGACGCCGACGAACTCCCGTTCGACCCGCCAACCGAGGTCCGCGAGTTCGGTCGGGGTGTAATCGAGGTTCCACGCCTCGTTCAGTGCGGTCGCTGTCGCCAGTTCGAGCGACGCCGACGACGAGAGGCCGCCACCCATCGGAACGTCGCCGTCCACGACGAGATCGACTCCAGGAACTCCCGGCGCTCCGTCGGCGAGTTTCCGGGCGATTCCTTCGATGTAGCCGAGCCACGAGGATTCCTCGCTTGGGGACGAATCGAGCGAAAAATCTCGGCTCTCGTCGAAGTTCGCCGAGTACGCTCGGACGGTGCGGTCGTCCCGGGGGCGCACCGCGATTTCGGTTCGCCGGTCGATCGCGACGGGAAGCACGAAGCCATCGTTGTAGTCCGTGTGTCCGCCGATGAGGTTCACCCGACCGGGTGCGGAAGCCCGCACGAATTCCGCGTCCCCGTCGCCGAACAGCTCGACTGCGATTTTCCGGAGGTCGGAACCATCGTCACCGTCATCCACGTGTCATCATCTCCACTCGCCGACGCGTCGTTTTTCCCGTCCGATTGGAGGGCCAGTCGTCTGCAACGTGCATGGCCACGGCTTCGGTACCAACCGTGATAAAATCCGAGAATCGTGGGTGCCGGTCAGTAATCGGACCGTTCGGTGGGTGGTCGTTCGACGGGGTCGCTCCCCGGCCACCCGAGATCGATGAAGAATTCGACAGTGGCGACCGTCAGCGCGAGCGAAACGGGTGCCGAAAGGACCGCACCGATGACGATACCGGAGATACCGAGATTGATGAGCAGCGTTCCGACGAGCGATGCGACGAGCACGAAAACGAAGTAGCCACCACCGAACGCGGCGTAGTCCGAATCGACCGCCGCGAGTTCGTAGCTTCCTCGCAACGCCTCAACCAGCGAACGGTCGTCCACGACGATGACGAACGGTGCGCCGTAGAACACGAAGCTGAGGACGAACAGTGCCAGAAGCGCGACGATGAGAAGGGGGCCGAACGCCACCCCGAGGGCGAACGAGGCGAAGAACGCGACCCAGACCAGGACCGAGTAGCCGAGAAACGGGAGGAAGTACGTGCGAGCGTTGTACGCGAAATCGTAGCGTCCGGTTTCGATGCTTTCCCTGATGCTCCCGAGAAACCCCGCCATGAGGACGCTCGTGACGACGACGTATATCGGCGCGAAGTACATCGTCGGCGAGATGTGGACGCCCGTCACCGTCGAGTTTGGGACGCTCGTGAACGTCCAATACGTCGGGAGAGCCGTCGGGAACTGGAACTTCACGCCCATATGACCGCCGGTGAGGTTCACCGTCTTTCGGATGTCGTCGATGTGGAGAAACGTCGCGAAGAACGGCACCAGCGCGAGCGGTAGCAGGTCGCCGAGACGGTCGAATCCGTCCGAGAGATAGTCGGTGAAATTCACCGTGAATCACCGTAATACCGGTCGCAGAGGATTTTGTTTGCTGGCGGGTACATATGCAATCAAGCTCCCGCAACCGGAATAACTGTTGTCCTTCGATCAAGTCTCCTCGCTGTCGAATTGGTTTTCGTCCGTCCCCGAGACGAAGTGCGATACCTGCGGCGGTTCGTCGCCGACGTGAAACGACACCGCTCGGCTCTGTATCTCCCGGTCGGCTACCGACACGCGCTCGTGTTCGCGGAGGTGGGCCATCCACGTCCCCGTAAGATACACTTCGAGGTAGCGGTCGTCGGTTTCGGTGTCGCGGAACACGTTCCAGTATCGCGCGCCGTTCCGCCGCCGAACGCGCCCTAATTTCTCCACGGCCGCCAGAAAATCGTCGGCCGTCGCCGGGTCGATTCGATACTCCACGCTGACGAGCACCGGGCCGGTGTCGGGGGGCGGTTCGAACTCAGTTCTGGGGTTGAACCAGTCCCCGGAAGGTCGCAGGTCGAGGCCGTCCGTCTCGGGAATCCGCCAGTGAATACCCCCGACGAGTCCGACGACCAACCCGACACCGGCGATGACGAACGCCATCGGCGTGCCGAGATGGTCGGCGACGACGCCACACCCGAGGCTGCTGACCGCCATCCCGCCGAGGAAGAACAGCATGTACACCGACAGCGTCCGTGCACGGACCCACTCGGGCGAGAGCGTCTGCACGGCGGTGTTCAGGCTCGACAGGACGGAAATCCACGCGAGGCCGCCGAGCGCAACCGCGACCAGCGCGACGAGGACGACGTGAACGGTCCCCAGCACCACCAGTACGAGGCCGAACAGGGCGGACGCTCCGAGGACGACTTGATTCGTCGTGAAATGCTTTCGCGCCCGTTCGAGGACGGTGATTCCGGCCGCCGACCCGAGACCCGTGACGCCGAGAACGATGCCGTACCCCCCCGCGCCGAGGTGGAGTTGATTGCGGACGAGCAGGGGCAACAACGCCCAAATCGCGCTGGCGAAGGCGATGAACAGCACCGTTCGAGCCAGCACTGACCGCAAGGCCGGGGCGTTCCGGACGAACCGCACACCGCGATAGATCGACTCCGACAGGCGCTCTGGCGGCAGTTCCGAGGTCGTCGGTTCGCGCTTCCAGCGATACACGACGACGAAGACGGCGACGAACGACACCGCGTTGAGGAAGAACACCGTCGCCGTGCCGGTCGCAGCGAGGATGAGGCCGCCGACCGCCGGACCGACCGCGCGGGCGATGTTGAATCCCACTGCGCCAAGCGAAATCGCCGCCGGAAGCTCTTTTCGCGGAACCAACTCCGGCTGAATCGCCTGCCACGTCGGGTTCAGGAACGCGGTGCCGAAGCCGAGCGAGAACGTGAGCAACAGCAGTACCCACGGCGTCGTCGCGCCGACCGCCGTCAGCCCGCTCAGTATCACGGCGCTGATCAGCATCCATGCCTGAACCACCAACAGCAGCCAGCGCCGGTCCACGATGTCGCCGATGGCACCCGCTGGAAGCGACACGAGGACGACCGGGAGCGTCGTCGCCGTCTGCACCAGCGCGACCAACAGCGCCGAGGTGGTCAGCGAGGTCATCAGCCACGCCGCGCCGACGTTCTGCATCCACGTCCCGACGTTCGACACCAGCGCCGCCGTCCACATCGCGCGAAAGACCGGTTCGCCCAAGGGTTGCCAGACCGAAACCGCGTCCTCCGTGTCCGTCGCGTCCGCCTCAGCCACGGCTCCCTCCGTTCACTTCGCTCGTTCCTCTCCCCCCTGCGTTCGATGTTACGAACTTCACCGTTCCCTACCCCGAAGAACTTCTTCGTCGGACCCTAGAAACGCTCGCCGGGGGTGAACTACCCCGCCCTACGCGCTTCGCGCGTTGAGGGTGGGGCTTCCTGTTTCAATGACGCGCTTTGCAGACACAACAGTGTCCGTAGGGAGCGCAGTCTCCACAGGCGCTGATTCGGAGTGTCCCGCTCCTACGTCTTCGAGGCCGCGAGAAAGGATGTTCCACGCCGCGTTTGCGTCTCTATCCGCTTCGAACCCACACGACGGACATGAGTGTTCGCGCACCCACAGCGGTTTGTCCGTCGAAACGCCACAGGATGCACACTCTTTGGTCGTCCCTCGTGGGTTCACAGGAACGTAGTGCGTTCCTTCGCGTTTGCACTTGTATTCGAGAAACGAGAGAAACATCCGCCATGCCGATGACGCCGTGTTTCGACTGTTCGACGGCAATTCGAGCATGCCCTTGACGTTCAGGTCTTCGACTGCTACAAGGTCGTATTCTCGGGCGTAGTAGTTCGACAGCTTGTGCAAAAAGTCACGACGCTTCTGTTTCAACTCCGCATGACGGCGTGCAACGACACGCTGTTGCTTGCGGTAGTTCACCGACCCGTGTTGCTTCCGTGAGAGCTTTCGTTGCTCGCGTTCCAAGCGTTCACGCTCGTCGGAGAGGTCGAGCGACCCGACTGCCGTGCCGTCGGTGTCATGAGCATACTTGAGAATCCCTACGTCGATACCCACCACGTCGGTGAGTTCGTCGGGTTTCTCGGGAGGTTCGCGGTCTACTTCGAGGCCGAACGTGGCGAGCCACTCGCCCGTCGGTTCCTTCTTGAGCGTGACCTGCTTGAGTTTGGCGTCGTCAGGAATAGCGCGGTGGAGTCGTATCGGGATATCCGCAAGTTTCGAAAGTGACAGCACCGTCTGACCGCCCTTCTTGTCGAGCTTGAAGCCAGATTGGCTGTACGTGAAACTGCGGAATTCCCGTGGCGGCTTCCACTTGAGTTGACCGACGCCGTAGCCGTTCTCCTTGAGTGCCCCGAGCGACTTGATGTTGTCCTCAATCCGCATGACAGCAGTTTGCAAAACTGTCGAGTACACGTCCGTGAGTCCATCCCACCAGTCTTTGAGGCTGGGGAGTTCATCACGGATAGACCGAACGCGCTGGTTGAGGGTCCCTGCGTTCTTGGGGATTTGGTCGAAGCGGTAGAGCGCGTGGTTGTAGACTTGCCTACAGATATCGCGGTGTCGATCCAACTCCTCACGGTGGGCGTCGGACGGGTCGAGACGATATTTGTAGGCGTAGTACATCCGCTATTCGCGCTCCTCAATGAGTTCGTCGAGTTTCTCACGGAGAAATGACGAGAGGTTGAGGTGGTTTTTCTCTACCCACTCGGCTTGGTCGTCACGGATGGTGAGGTTCTTCCGTCTCACTGTATGCGTATTATACAACTCTATGCGCATAAAAATTGTGATTACGTTGGCCTGTGGGCCAGCCGAAGTACAGTGTACGAAAGACGATGACGGCGTTGACGAGACGCTTCGCGTCTCGTTCGCACACAAGAGCGAAGCTCTTGTGAACGCTGTATCCCCTCCCTGCTCGCGCCATTCGGCGCTCCCTGAGGAAGGGGGCTTAGCGCCTGCGGTCAGCTAACGGACCGCCCGTCCTGTCAACAACGATTATGGCGTGTCGGGTTGTTTACGGGTTATGGGTGGGAGCGAAGACGAGCGGATAGAAAGATCGCTTCGGGAGGAAGACCTGTACGACGTGACCACGTGGGAGAAACGGACGGTGCTCGACAGAGCGTCGGTCGCCATCTACCGTGGGCTCACGAGCAATTGGCAACGGGTGTTCGTCGTGCTCGCGGTGTTGCTGTTCGTCGCGCAACTCGCGGCCACGGGGTTCATCCTGTTCGTGCAACCGGCGCTGGGGGTGTTGACGTTTCTGTCGGTGATTCCGGCGTTCGTCCTCGCGGCGCTCATCTGGTACGGCGACGACGTGCAGCGGGAACCGCTCGCGCCGCTCGCGGTGACGTTCCTGATGGGAGTGTTGTTCGCGGGGTTCGCATCCCTGCTCAACACGGCGCTGCAACCCGTCTTCCAGTTGATTCCCGTCGTGGGAACGATTCTGTTCTTCTATCTGGAAGTCGGACCGGTCGAGGAGACGTCGAAGTGGCTCGCTTCGCGGTTGTACGCCTATCGAACCGAGTACCTCTCCGCCGCCATCGACGGCGCGGTGTTCGGCGCGTTCGCCGGACTCGGTTTCGCGACCATCGAGAACTTCACGTACATCACGAACGCGCTGTTCACGGCGGGCAAGCTTCCGATGTCGAGACTCGTCAGCGTCGTGGTCGGCACCGCCGCACAGCGGTCGTTCGTCGGCCCGGGCCACGTCATCTACGCGTCGTTCGCGGGCTACTACCTCGGCTTGGCGAAGGGGAACCCGGAAAATCGCGGTCCCATCATCGTCAAGGGCCTGCTCATCGCCGCGCTCATTCACGCGACCTACGATACGCTGGTGACGTACCTCCCGCTGACGGGGGTGACGTTCATCGCTTTCGTCATCGTTTACGACGGCATCTTCCTTGCGATCCTCTACCGAAAGATATCGCGGTACCGCCACAAGTTCCAGCAGGCGACCGAACAGCCCGAACAGAGTCCCTCGTAGCTGAGGTCATCGAATGGCACCGGAACCCTCGCATCGGAACGGAGATACGGACGACGGACTCGTCGAATCGGTCCTTCCGATCGCTCGCTGGCTTCCCCGCTACGAGGCGTCGTGGTTCCGTCCGGACCTGCTCGCGGGCGTCACGGTTGCCGCCGCCATCCTGCCCGAGGGGATGGCCTACGCCTCGCTGGCCGGTCTTCCGCCGGAAACAGGCCTGTACGCGAGTCTCCTCGCCCTCCTCGCCTACGTGTTCGTCGGCACGTCGAAACAGGTCATCTACGGTCCGACGTCCGCTCTCGCCATCCTCGTCGCGTCGGGTGTCGGCTCGGTGGCCAGCGGCTCCCCGGCCGACTACGCCTCGCTCGTGGCGCTGACGACGCTGCTCGTCGGTCTCGTCTCCGTCGTCGCGTGGCTGTTCCGACTCGGCTTCGTCGTGAACTTTATCTCCGAATCCGTCCTGACCGGCTTCTCGGCGGGCGCGGCGCTGTACATCACGGCGACCCAACTCGACAAACTGTTCGGGATTCCACGGGCCAGCGGCACCTTCTTCGACCGACTGGGGTTCGTCGTCTCCCACCTCGGAGCCACGAACCTGCCGACGCTCGCGGTCGGCGTCGCCGCCATCGTCCTGCTCGTCCTCGGCGAACGCTACGCGAGGCGTTTTCCGACCGCGCTCCTCGTTGTTCTCCTCGCCACCGGACTGGTTGCCGTGACTAATCTGGAGGCACGGGGCGTCGAAGTCGTCGGGAGAATTCCGAGCGGCTTGCCCCCGCTCTCGATTCCGACGCTGACCACGGGAACACTCCCCGACCTGCTCCCCGTCGCGCTCGCGCTCTTCCTGCTCTCCTACGTTGAGGGGATGAGCGCCGTCGAGACGTTCGCTCGGCGGCACGACGACTCCGTGGACGCGAATCAGGAACTCCTCGCGGACGGCGTCTCGAACCTCCTGGCGGGTCTCGGCAACGGTTTCGTCGTCGGCGGGAGCATGTCCCGAAGCGCGCTCAACGATGAAGTCGGGGGGAAAACGCAACTCACGAGCGGCGTCGCGGCGGTCGCCCTCGTCCTCGTCCTCCTCTTTTTGACCGACCTGTTCACGACGCTTCCCGAAACCGTCCTCGCCGCCGTCGTCATCGTCGCCGTCTCGGGACTCGTGGACGTGCCGGAACTCCGCCGCGTCTACCGCGTCGACAAACTGGAGTTCGCCACGGCCGCCTCCGCGTTCCTTGGCGTCCTCGTCTTCGGCATGCTGGACGGCGTGTTCATCGGTGTCCTCGTCTCGATCCTCGTCGTCGTGGCGCGGGCGACCTACCCGCACACGGCTACGATGGGCAGGGTTCCGGGGTCGGACGAGTTCAGCGACCTGTCGCGTCATCCGGAAAACGAACGCGTTCCGGGCGTGCTGGTGTACCGCGTGGACGCCGAGTTGTTCTTCGCCAACGCGCCGACAATCCGTGCGGCGGTCATGGACGAGGTCGATACCCGCGAGCGCCCCGTCTCGCTCGTCGTCCTCGACATGCGCTCGTCGCCGACGGTCGACCTCACCGCCGCCGACATGCTCGTATCGTTGGCCGAGGACCTCGAAAAGCGCGGTATCGACTTTCGATTGGCCGAGGCCGACGGCCCGGTTCGGGACACCCTCGCCGCCATCGATTCCGCGAAACCGTTCGGCGACGTGCCGCTCAACGAGCGCGTCGTGACGGTCATCGACGAATGGGAGCGGTGACGCACTGCTGTCACGGATTCGAAACGATTATCAGAAAATAACGGAAGGAAAGTGTATGAGTCGAACGACTGACATCCTGCTGTTCGCCATTCTGCTCGTGCTGGTTGCCATCTGGATGACTCTCGATTACGCCGTTCCCGGAACTCATGGCGATTTGATAGCCTTCGGCGGCTTGTTCATCGGTCTGATCGCGTTCGGTAGTCAATTGATCACCCTTCTCCCCGACGACGACCGACCGAAATGACCCACCAAACTATCATCCTTCTCGATGTATCCTCCCGTATCCGGAGGAGTTCATGAAATTCGAGCGCGACGATGGCCCGAGTTCGACCGAACTCGGTTGGTGGGTGTTCGCCGCCGCGTTGGCGGTCGTGCTCGTCACGTCGCTCGATTCGTATCTCGGCTGGTTCGTCTTCGGCCTCTTTTTGTACTACGTTGCCCGACCGATCGCCAGATGGCTCCAGGAGCGGGGAGTGCCGTCCGGAATCGCCACGATCCTGACGCTGGCACTCATCATCCTGCCGTTCATCGCGCTGCTCGCGGCGATAGCCGTGGTCGCATTCGGCCAGCTTTCGGCCGTCCGCGCTGCCGACGTCGAACGACTGGTTCGAACCCTGTTTCCGGGTTTCAATTTCGGGGCGATTCCGGCGACGCCCGAGGGGTGGTACGATTCGGTCTCGGAGCTGCTCAGCAACCCGTCCATTCGATCGTTCGTCTTCCGGATTCGCGGGTTCGTGGGGGCGTTCGCGGCCCAATCGTACAACCTGTTTCTCACGTTCATCTTCGTCTTCTTCCTCGTGCGCGACGAGGCGACGATCACGGGCTGGTTCCGGCGGACGGTCGCGGACGAAGAAACGAGTACCTATCGGTACCTGCAAGCCGTCGATCAGGGGCTGAACTCCGTTTTCTTCGGCTACACGCTCACCATCTTCGTCATCATCATTCTCTCTGCGGTCATCTACAATCTACTAAACCTCCTCGCGCCGCCGAAGATGGCGATTCCGCAGACCATGCTCGTGGCGATTGCCACCGGTCTCGCCACCATCATCCCGCTCGTCGGGCGCTCTATCGTCTACTTTTTCGTCGTCGCCTACCTCGCCATCGTCGCGCTCGAAACCGACCCCGTTCGGCTCTGGTTCCCGATCCTGTTCCTCCTCGTCATGGAAATCGCGTTCGACAACGTCGTCCGGACCTACATCCGTCCGGTTCTCTCGGGACGGCTGTTCCCGACGAGCCTCATCGTGTTCGCCTATCTCCTCGGCCCGCCGATCTTCGGTTGGTACGGCATCTTCCTCGGCCCGTTCATCATGGTCGTCGTGGTGCAGTTCCTCTGGGTCGTGTTTCCGACGTTGTCGTGGCCCGGATCGCCCGAATCGGATGGCGGTTGATCGTTAAAAGAGATAGCCGCCCTGAATGGCGACCACGAGCGCGGTCAGGATGACGACGCTGAGGACCGTCGTAACGAAGATAACGGTGCTCATGTACTCGGCGGTCGAGAGCGACTCGTCGTCGTGGTCGCTGTAGGCGATGGTGAGGGCGAGCGGGGTGACGGCGGCGGGCGTCGCACATTCGAGGATGAAGATGTTGCCCACGTGCGGTTGCGTGAAGCCGACGACGACCGCGATACCCGCCCCCAGAACTGGTGCGACGACGAGTTTGAGCGCCGTCGGGAGCGCGATCCTGTGCAGTCCGCCGAGGTCCACCTCGGCCAGTTGGATCCCGACGACGGTGAGCATCAACGGGACGGACGCCGATCCGACGCTGTCGACCGTCGTCATGAACGTTCCATCGACGGGCGGAACGAGACCCAGAAAACGGACGAGCGCCGCGAGGACGACGGCGTAGACCAGCGGCAGTCGAAACACTTCTCGGACCGCACTTCGCACGCCCGCGGTGTTGTCGCTGCTCGCGGAGACGACGTAGACGCCAACCGTGTAGAGGATGACGCTCTGTATCGTGAGAAACAGCGTCGCCGTGGTTCGCCCGATGTCGCCGAAGACGAACTCCGTGAGCGGGATTCCGACGAACCCGGAGTTCGGGAACGCGCTCGCCAACACGACGCCGGGTAGGGCGGCGTCCGGCAGGTCGAGCGTTCGCCCGCTGAGGTACGCGACGCCCATCATGATGAGCGTATACGCGAAGACGGCGAGACCGAGGTTGAGCACCGTCTTGCCGCTCAGATCGGTGGTGACGATTCCGTGGAAGACGAGCGCCGGGAGGAAGAAGTTCAGCGCGACCGTGTTGAGCTGACCGACCGAGATGCCGGTTCGCCACCCGATGACGTATCCGACGCCCGCGATGGCGATGATCGGGAGGATCGCGGAAGTGAACGCGGATATCGCACTCATCGACTGCTCCTCGCATCGGCTATCGTCTCGTAATCCATCGAACGATACTCTACTGACGACCGAATTAAAGCCACGTTCTGCGGTCAATCCCGCATATATCTGGATAATCGTTATATTTTATGATGGATAAGGATGGTTCAAATGCAACTGGACGGACGACAAACGGCTATTCGAGTTCGCCTTCGCCGATGACGAGCGCGTTCGCGATCAGGTTCGTGTACGCACGACGGAGTCGTTCGGAGAGGGCTTGGTGTGAGATTCCAAGGTCCCCGGCGAGTTCCTCGCCCGAAATCGTCCGCGGGATGTCGTAGTAGCCCTCCTCCAGCGCGGCGACGAGGGTGTCGTACTGCTCCTTCGTGAGTCCGTATTGTCCCCGTCGAGGGGATTCGTCGAGTCGGTATATCTGCTCGATTTCGAGCGGAATGCCGTGTTCTTCGCAGTACTGGTACGTCACGCCCAGTGCGTCCCGAGTGGGAAACAGGATGCGTAGTTTCCACCCGTCGCCGTTACCGTTCGCGTCGATTATCGTTCCGCTCTCCTCGACGAGGACGTGGATGACGAATCTGGTTTTCCCGACCCACTCCATTCGAAACAGCCACTCGTCGTCCAGGTCCGCGAGAAGCTCTATATCGTCGGTTGTCGGGTCGTCTTCGAGGGCGGCGTGGAGGGCGTCGAACTGGTCCGGGTCTGCCGTCGCCCAGACGTAGGGCATTACCCGCTCGGCTTCGGGTGCGACGACACGTTCGACTTCGAACGTAACGCCCGGAACCCGTTCGAGTGTCGCCTCCAGTGCGAACTCCGATGCCGGAAGTCGCACGATGGCGATTGTACTCATGGAGATAAAGCTAGACGCTTCCGAGGGATTACTCTGCTGGCGGCTGATGAACTTTTCTGCTGGAATATTCAGCCAGTACGCTCTTTAGCCCCCGCCCGAGTGTGCTGTACGATGGCTACTTCGGAGGATTTGTCACTATTCGATAAACTACGGGAGACGGCGCTCACGGGTATTACCGTCGTCGTTCCCCTTCTCATAACGTTGTACGTCGTCGTCGTTTTGCTCAAGTTCGTCAGGAATATGCTGATTCCGCTCTTGGGGCTCGTTCCCGTCAGCTCAATACTCGTCCTCGGTGGCATCGCGGTACTGGTCATCGTGTCCATGATAATGATGGTCGGGTTCGTCGCGCACTCGCCGGTCGGCGAGCGCGCCATCGACAACTTCGACTACGCCATCAGCCAGATTCCAGGACTTGGAACCGTCTATCGGAGCTTCCGGCGGATGGGAGACGCGATGGTCGAGAGCGACGAGGACCACTTCCGGGACGTGAAACTGCTCGAATTTCCGACCGACGACACGTACACGTTCGCGTTCGTCACGGCGGAGACGCCGGACGAGGTGCGAAAAGCGACCGGCGAGGAGAAGATGACCACCGTCTTCCTTCCAATGGCTCCAAACCCGGTGATGGGCGGCTTCGTCGTCAACGTCCCCAACGACGACCTCCTGGACGTCGATATTCCACTGGAAGTCGCGTTCCGCGCCCTCGTCACCAGCGGCGTCGGACTGGACGAGATGGGTGGCAGCACGGAGGGGCTGAGTGAAGACCAACTCCGCCGTCTGACGGGGCAAGACGTGGCTCGATATCAGGACTGACCCTCTGTCTCAGAATTGAGCGCCCGCCAACGTGGCAATCCCACCGGCGAGCACTCGCGTCGCCGTCGCACAGTCCTCCCAGTCAGTCCATTCGGCGGGGTTGTGCGAAATCCCGTCGCGTGACGGCGCGAACAACATCGCCGCGTCCGTCACGTCCGCGACGTGCATCGTGTCGTGGGCCGCCCCCGAGTGGAGGTCGAGCGTCTCGATTTCCGACTTTTCGCCCGCTTCGTGCACCGCTTCCCGACAGCGCTCGCTCATGTCCGTCGGTTCGAGGACGAAGTCGCGGGAGTGGGCCGTCTCGACGCCGCGCACCGATTCGAGAATCGTGAGCGACTCCTCCGCGCGCGAGACCAGTTCGTTCATCGACTCGTACTCCACGTCCCGAATATCGACGCCCATCGTGACCGTTCCGGGGACGACGTTCGTCGCGTTCGGCCGCGCGTCGATCTTTCCGACGGTCCCAACGGCCGTCTCACTGACTTCGTTCGCAGCCCGCTCTACGTCTTGAACGAACTCGCCTGACGCGACGAGCGCGTCCGTTCGCTCCGCCATCGGGGTCGCCCCGGCGTGGTTCGCCTCGCCTCGAACTTCCACGTCACAGTGCGTGATCCCGGTGATTGTCGTGACGACGCCGACCGACACGTCGGCCCGTTCGAGGCGTCGGCTCTGTTCGACGTGGAGTTCGAGCCACGAGTCCCATTCGCTCGCATCGAGTCGTCCCTCCCCCCGGAATCCCATCGAATCGAGCGCGTCGGCCAACGTCGTTCGTCCGTCGGTCAGCGCCAGCGCGTCATCGACCGACCGCTCGCCGACGGCGACCGAGGACCCGAGCAGTCCGCTGGCGAACCGCTGGCCTTCCTCCTCGGTGAACGAGACGACGTCGACCGGACGGGTCGGTTCGATTCCCGAATCCTGCATCGCCCGTACGGCTTCCAACGCCGAATACACGCCGAGCGGGCCGTCGAAGATGCCGCCCTCCGGCACCGAATCGAGGTGGCTCCCGGCCGCGACCGGTGCGGCGTCCGGGTCGGCGCTTTCGGGCGTCCACCGTCCCGCGATGTTGCCGACGGCGTCCATGCGAACGTCTAATCCGGCGTCCTCCAGTCGCTCCACGAAGTACTCCCGCGCCTGCCGGTTCGCTTCCGTTCCAGTGAGGACGGTTCGCCCGTGTTCGGCGTCGTCCAGCGCGCCGAATTCGGCGTTCGCCTTGATGTCCTTCCGCAGTCGGTCCCGGTCGATTCACATGCGTTCCGTGTCGTTCGCGCGCCCCAAGTAGGTCGGGGTGGGTGGTATGAACTGCCGGAAGTCACCCCGTCGTCATGTCATGGAGACGGTTCGCCCATTCGAGCGGTGAAATCCCAACTGTGCAGGCGGTTCGGTTCGATCCGGATGGTCACCTCGGTCCGGTCGTCCGACAGCAACTCCCGGGCGAGTCGCGAATCGGCGTCCTCGAGATACCGAGTCACCAACTCCCGGAGCAGTTCCTTCTCCGAATCGGGTTCCACGCTCGCGGTTCCGTTCCCTCGTACCCCGGTGTACGGCGGGTCGTTCGTGGACACCTCGAAGGCGACGGACGGATTCTTCCGAAGCAGGTCGACGATATCCG
>NZ_JBAWAC010000021.1:0-8128 GCF_049589095.1 Haladaptatus sp.
TGGATATCGGGATCCATCTGGAAATATCCGACCGCCCCTGCTGCTTGTATTCGGTGTGTAAGTATGTGGAGATAGCGAAATGCAGTATCAAAATCGACATATTCGAGGAGAACTGTCAGAGTTTGTACTGATACTACTGGTTGCGTTTCTCCGTCCGTCCACTCCTTCAGACGGTCACTCAGTGGAACGATGATCTCCATCGGGTCGGTCGGGTCAACGACCTCCGTCGTCACGTAATCGGGAGTTTGCTCGTCATACGTCTCGGACTGGGCCATTCCACTCGCATGGATGAACCGTACTTCCCCTGGTGCTGCCCCGACACTCCGTTGCCAATCTTCGAGCCACTGTCCCGGCGGTTGGGTGTAGGTAACAGTTGCCAAACTGAGATTTTCGGGCCGCATCGAAGCTACAAGCTCCATGTGCGCCCGATTGCCATCAGGGGTGAGGGGAGCAAGGACGAGAACGTTTGACGCTCCTTGAAGGTCTTCTTCTATCTTGCGAACGTTCATTTATTCCATTTCTCAATATATTCTTTCACTTCTATATTCTGGATAGCATCTATCATATTGAATACACTGCGACTTGATATTAATGTATTGTTCTCCTACACTATCCTCTGATATACGTTTGCATTTCCAATTGTCGAAGCGATGATAACTTTGACAGTATCCGATTCGTGAATTGTGGGGCCCAAATATTGTCGTTCCGGTTTTTTCGGCGTAACTGTCGAGGATATCTTCGAAGTGACATGGATAGACATGGAGGTAAATACGTGCTTACCCCAATGTTCCGTACCCGTCTATCGTCGTTCATACCTGCGAGTTGTTACCGACAACCCGTGTTCGTTTTAAGCCATACATCAGCCTACCCTAAAGCCAGTGTGTGACTATTACCATCCTTTATTAGCGACCCGGTTATCAAAAAGTATTGGCTTGCAAATGCAGGGTCATCCGTCGTGACGTAACGTGTTCGTGATAAGATTTGCGTGCCCGCGTCGCAATCGCGTCGAAAGTGCGTTCGGTGAGATATCGAGTTCGCCAGCGACGTGTTCCAACGTTACCTCGCGGGGAACGTTGAAGTAACCGGAATCGAGCGCAGTCACGAGGGCTTCCCGTTGTTTCGGCGTCACTTCATATTTCCCGAACGCGTTCGGGTGTCGAGATTCGTAGAGTCGGGTCAACTGAAACGAGAGATCGTAGTTTTCACAGTAATCGTGAAACTCCGTCAGTGACGATTCACTTGGAAACAGCAGTTTGAGAAACCAGTCCTTTCCATCGCTGGTCGCTTCGAGGATACTGGCTTTCAGTTTCGAGACGGCGTGACCGACTGTTCCAGTACGCTGGCGCCATGAAACCCGGTAAAATCGTTCGTCGTCGTGCTCTTCCAGAACAGTTAAAGATCCGACAGTTATGTCGTCTTCAATTGCACGTTCGAACGATTCGAACGTCTCTCCACTCGCCCAGAAGTACGGAGTTACATATTCGCTGTCCGCAACGACACGCTCGATCTCGACATGAATCGCGGAAACTCGTCGCAGTGTTTCGTGGAGGATGAACTCCTCTGCTGGCACGACGAACTCGGTCAAAACGCTCATTTCTCTATCCCATGCATGGTGTCGGCAATATTGTAGCTATCGGTGCCTCTCCCGGCCGTTTTCTCCCATCTTCGGCACTATTATCGAAAAGCTTTTATCAAAATGGAGTCCATCCGTCTATTGATTGCAAGACGAGTGAGTGTAGTTCATGCATTATATTCGAAGTCACTGCCAACGTATAATTGATATCGCTACGTTTGATATAGCAATGGCAGTGAAACACCACGTAACCAATGTCTGACGAGCCAACTGTTCTCATTGTTGACGATGAGCATGCGATCACGGACTTGCATGCTCGGTGGCTTGAAGATTCCTACGACGTTCGGAAGGCGTACAACGGGACTGAAGCGCTAGATAAAATCGACGATTCCGTCGATGTCGTCCTCCTAGATCGTCGCATGCCGGACTACTCCGGTCAGGAAGTCCTCGACAAAATCCGTGAGCTATCGATCGATTGTCGAGTTGCGATGGTAACTGCGGTCGAACCCGATTTCGACATCCTTGAACTCGGATTCGACGATTACATCTGCAAACCGGTTTCTGATCCGGAGCAACTTCGAGAGATCGTCTCCTCACTCGAAACCCGCTCGGCGTACGACTCACAGGTACAGCAGTTTCTCTCTCTGTCGTCGAAACGGGCCGCGTTGGAGGATCGAAAGGAAGCGAACGAGCTCTCGCAAAACGAGGATTACGTCGCTCTCGAAACACAGTTGGTATCGCTTCGAAACGAACTTTCGTCCACGGCAATGGATTTGGACGACGATGACCTCCGCGCGGAGTTCCACAACCGCAACAGATCCGGCTCCAAGTTGATGGAGTCCGCAAAACAGAACGACGCATCGGAGACGAATAACTGACGGTTTTAGTCAAAAAGATGCCGCGTTGGATTATTCGACAGAATTATGAATAATGATCCCGAATTTGATAGGAAGAGGATGTCTATCATGTTTCCATCTTGGACACAACTATGGGTCGTTTCGTCCGTCGCTCATTCACTACTCTCCACACCTCACCGATCTCATTCGTTGACGTCCAGCTGGAAACGACAACCATGAGCGAAAATAGGACAGCACAGGAGACCGAGTCCGTTTCGAAGGGAAGTGTTCTGTTGCTCATCGATCATCGACGGAACCGTCGACTGTTGGCCGACTGGCTCACGTCCGAATACGAAGTCGTTCTCCCGGAGAACGGTCTCAATGTGTCGTTTGACCTCTGTATCGTCGACGAGGCATCGTTCAGCCGACATCGTGATGGACTCGAACGCAAAAAGCAAGCCGCACTTCCCACGTTTCTCCCCTATCTGCTCGTCACGTCGACGACGTCCCCCGCACGGACACCGGAAGTGTGGCAGGGAGTCGACGAAGCCATCACGACACCCATCGAGAAGGCAGTTTTGCAGGCGCGATTGGATGGGTTGCTCGAACGTCGACGACTATCGGTCGAAATCGAGCGGGAGAAAGAACAGAGCGAAGAGCGGTTTCGAACGTTGTTTCAGACCGCCCCTGACCCGGTCTTCGTTCTCGATGCTGATGGCAGAATCGAGGCAGTCAACGACGCGTTTTGCCGTGTCTCAGGACTCACTCGGTCGACCGTGCTTGGCGAACGGTTGGAGAGTATCGACGCGTTCCCCAACGATTCGCTCGACAGGCTCGCCGCCGACATGCGTGGCCAAGGGCGAAATCCCGACCCCTCGCCCTACTCGGTGACGTACATGACGCCGGATGGGGAAACACGATACGCGGAAATCAATACCACTCTGATGCGATTCGACGAGGAGATACCCGAAATCATCGGTATCATCCGAGATGTAACCGAGCACAAGCGGCGAAAGCAGGAACTCCAGCGGCAGAACGAACGTCTCGACGAGTTCGCTAGCATGCTTGCTCACGAACTTCGTAATCCACTCGGAATCGCACAGGGATATCTTCGTGTCGCGGAGATGGAAGACTCGGAGGACGCGTTCGATGAGGTTCGTGGTGCGCTCGACCGAATGGAGCGAATGATAAACGAAATGCTGGACCTCGCACGCAAACCCGACGCGCTCAACGACAAGGAAATCACCAAGTTTTACGATATCGTCGAGAACGCGTGGTCGCGTATCGCTCCGCCCGAGGCAACCCTCGTGTTGGAGAACGTCGAGGGTGAGATCTCGGCCGATATCGACAGGTTGAGTCAGGTTTTCGAAAACCTGTTTCGAAACGCCATCGAGCACGTCAGCCGGGACGTTACGGTTCACGTCAAACGCATTTCGAACGGTGTCTGTATCGTCGATGACGGTTCCGGAATCGATCCGGACGAGCGCGACCTAGTGTTCAAAAGCGGCTACACGACGGACAACGGAACCGGTCTCGGTCTCTCCATCGTTCAACAGATCGTCGAAGCGCACGGCTGGGAAATCGAGGTCTACGAGGGCGGTACGGGCGGCTCGCGGTTCGAGATCACGGGTATCGATTTCGAATGATGGGCGGCTCTCGTCACCCGCCATCGTGGAAACGAAATCCGTGGACACACGGGAGATGACAGTCGCGAAAAGCCGTTGTTCTTACTCGGGGTGAAAGTGAACTCGACTCGTCCTACTGATGAACCGTGTAGGTGCCAAAGCCGGTGTTCGACGGCGTCAACGCCATTCCCTATCGACACGATGTTCGATCGTCGGATCCGCGGCGGCACCGCGTTTTAGCGCCGCCCAACGGGTACACTTGGGACAGGCATAGACGATGCCGTCTTCGGTCCCCATCGTCCGTGCGAACGCGGGATCGACGTGTTCGTTTCCACAATTGGGGTTTCGGCAGTATCGCTTCGAGTCCGTGTGTCGATTCCACACGCCACGTCGAACGATATCGCCCGTGTTCTGCCACTCGGATTTAGCCATGGATACTTACCTTCTCGCGCGCGAGGCGCTCGCCCGTCTTTCTATCATGCAGCTTCCAAAATTCGGCGTCCATTCCGGGTAGCCGACTACACTGGTGACACCAGAAATGGCTGTTCGTCGTCTCCCAACTGGTGTGGCCGTTCGGGCACGTGTAGCGCCACTTCGTGATCGGGCCGTCGATGTCGTGGACACCCATACGCTGGCATACGACCATTCTTCAAAAAACTTCGAGCCTTATCCGTGGTGAAAGTAAATCCCATTCATTCGTGGCGTTCTTCCCCGTTATCGTCCGTTTTCGGCCGCATACGGAAATACAGCTAAGTGAAAGTAAACCGCCGAGGTGACTACCCCGTTTTGGCGCATCTGATGGTTTTGATAGTTTTGATGGTTTTGATGGATTTTCTATTTTTGTCGGGTTTGCTAGTTTTGATAGTTCTGCCCCACGAACGCTACCACGTTTCTCCGTCGTACGCCATTCCCCAAAATGCCGTTTCGAGGCGCGTACTCGTCAAAAACACATTCTCCATCGCATCATGCATTCCCGGTGATTCGTCCGCTTGTCGGTCCACGAACGTTCGCATCCATGCGACGGAGTCACGAAATTCGTCGCTCGTATACTTCTCGATGAACGGCGTGTATCGGTGCTCTCCGTCCGCGATGGTTGCCATGTGCTCCGCGACATCGAGATATCCCTGACCGCACGGGTAGACGGCCGCTGCGAGTTCGGCGAGTGTTCTCTCGTAGGCCGTTCGCAGCAGGTAGTTCGTGTACGCGAGACACGTCGGCGTTTTTTGAACCGCTTCGAGTTCGGCACGGGAAATTCCGTAGTCGGCGGCGAACGACCGATGTAACTCCATTTCGTCCGCGAGAATCGTGTGTGCGACATCGAACGCGTGGGTCATCGTCGCCTCGTCGCGTGCTTTGCAACCTGCGACGGCGAACACGCGAGCGTAATCGAGCAGGTAGCGATAATCCTGCTCTACCCAATGACGGAACGCATCCGCTTCGAGCGTTCCGTTCGCCAGTTCGACGACGAATGGATGTGCTTTCTGCTCCTCCCACAGGTCGCTCCCCTTCGTGAGGAGATGGTCACTGAACACCATGCTACTATATCTATTCCCAAGTGGTATAACTTGGTAGTGAATCTTTGGAATCGCTGACGCCATCACCATCGGACAGCGCTGTCGGTCGATTCCCGGCCAAAGAAAAAGAGGGAAACAACCCTACAGTCGATCGAGGACTTCCGAGATGACCTCGTCCTTCGGTACCTGTTCTTCCTCGCCGGAGTCCATGTTTTGGACCGTGACGACGCCCTCATTCAGGTCTCGTTCACCGACGACGACGGTGTACGCTGCGTTGATGCGGTCGGCGTAGCCGAACTGCTCGCCGACGCTTCGTCCCGTGAGATCGGTTTCGACGGTTAGCCCTTCCGCACGCAGTCCCTTCGCGTACTCCATCCCGATTTCGCGCACGGAATCGGAAATCGTCAACACGTAGGCGTCGGTCGACAGTGCCTCGTCGGGCCACTGGTCCAGTTCCTTCAACAACTGCATCGTCGTGGAGTAGCCGAACGCGAACCCGATTGCCGGAACCTCGCGGCTCCCGAACTGCTCGATGAGGTGGTCGTATCTACCGCCACCGAACAGCGCGCGGAGGTCGCTCTCGGTCGAAAACGCCTCGAAGACGAGACCGGTGTAGTAGTCCATCCCGCGCACAATGGAGAGGTCGAAGGTGCACACCGACTCGACGCCGTAGGCCGAAAGCACGTCGTAGAGGTCGTGCATGCGGTCGATCGCGTCGTCAGCCCTATCGTCCTCGGGTGCTTTGTTCGAGAGTTCGACCAGTGCGCTCTCCATGTCTCCGCTGATGGCGGTGAGTTCGTCGATCTCCTCGGCGGTTTCGCGGTCCACGCCTTCGAGTTCGAGGTTGTCGAGGAACTCCTCGCGGCTGATCTTTTCTTTCTTGTCGATGACGCGCATTACGTCCTTACTTCCCTCCACGTCCATCGCGTTGAGCAAGGCGTCCAGCAGTTGTCGGTCGTTCAGCCTGAACTCCACCGAGTCGGCGACACCGAGTTTCTCGTAGATGGTGGCAGCACAGGCGATAATCTCCGCGTCCGCCTCGACCGATTCGACGCCGAAGATGTCGATGTCGGTCTGGAAGAACTCGCGGTCGCGTCCCTTCTGGACCGCTTCGTAGCGCCAGCGTTTCGAGGTGTCGAACCACTTGATCGGCGTGCCGAGGTCCTTTCGCTGTTGAACCAACCGCGAGCGAGTCGGCGTCTGTTCGGGGATGAGCGTGACTTCGCGTCCGCCCTTGTCCTTGAAGCTGTAGGTCTGTTCCACGATTTCGTCGCCCGACTTCACCCGAAAGAGGTCGGTGGGTTCGACGCTCGGCGCGTCGATCTCGCGGAACCCGAACTCGCGGGCCGTCGCCTCGACGGTGTCCACGAGTTCGCGCCACGCCGCCCACTCCTCCGGGTAGCGGTCGTAAAAGCCTTTGAGGCTCTCGAATTCGTCCATGGTTCGCGTATCGAAGGCGAGCGCTTTACGTTTGGCTATCTCGTGTGTCCCCCGGTTCGAGTTCGAACGTCGCGACGATGTCGTCGCCTTGCCGCTTCGAGCCGACGAGTTCGAGGTCGATCTGCGTTTCGAACGGCGGCCCATCGACCGTAACGGTGTGGTACTCCCCACCTTCGCCCAACGGGTGGACACCGCGTTCGTGCAGGTGGTTCAGAAACGCCTCGTCGAGCGGTCGTCCGAGCCATCGTTCGTCGATCTCCGTCGAATCGAGTTTCGCGACGCGAGCCTCGAACCCACGGTCGAGGAATTCCCGGTAAAGTGCGGTCGGTTCCCGACCCCAGAGCGGAAACACCGGGGTCACGCCGGTGCTGTCGCAGATCGATTCGACCCATTCCCTATCGGCATCGACGTCCACGGTTCCGAACACGCCGTACTCCTCGTCGAGCGATTCGAGGACGTGTTCGAACTGTTCCTCGTACGTCTCCCACGTCACCCGTCGTTGCACGAGCGTCGTCCCGACACTGCGGGCCTGTCGCTGGACGAGTTCGTGGTACGACCCGGCATCGCGGTCGTCCCCTCCGTCGACCATCATCGTGACGAACCGCAAGACGTCGTACTCGTCCAGCGCCAAATGCCACGCCAGACTGCTATCCTTGCCGCCGCTCCACGAGCAAAACGCGTCCATCCGTTCTCCGACGGTATCCGCCGCGACGTGTTGAATCGTTCCGTTCGCGGTGTCTGTCGCGACCCAAAATCACTACCACCGCCCGCGACAACAGTCCGGCATGCGAATTACGGACTACGAACTGTTCGCCGTCCCGCCGCGTTGGCTGTTCCTTCGAATCGAGACGAGTGACGGACTCGTCGGTTGGGGTGAACCCGTCGTCGAGGGTCGTGTAAAGACGGTCCGCGGCGCAGTCGAGGAACTGATGGACGACTACTTGGTCGGCGAGGATCCGATGCCGGTTGAGGATCACTGGCAACGACTGTATCGTGGCGGATTCTACCGCGGCGGTCCCGTTCTGATGAGCGCCATCGCGGGAATCGATCAAGCGCTGTGGGACATCCGTGGAAAGGCGTTCGGCGCGCCGGTGTACGACTTGCTCGGCGGCCCGGTCCGCGACCGGGTACGCGTCTACC
>NZ_JBAWAC010000022.1:0-2434 GCF_049589095.1 Haladaptatus sp.
CATAACGGTCGAATTTCGGGTGAACGACCACGTCGTCGTGGTGCGTAGCGACGGTCTCGTCTACGTGTCCGAGCGGACGGAGACCCGACCTGAACGAATGGACGAACGATGACCGACGACCCAAACATCAGCGTAACCACCGCCGATCGATTCACCGCCCTTTTGGAGGCGACGCTGGCGGCCGCGTACAGAAACGACATCGACGTCGAAGGTGGCTGGTTGATAGAATCCGCCTCGTCCGACATCCCGAACTGGGACATCGAAATCTGGCGGACGGAGAACCCCGACAGTTCGAACTAGGCGCGGATTACCATCGCTCGGAATCCGGGGGCAACAACATAACGGAAGGCGCGCGTATACTGCAACGCGGCTATCGCTCGAAGTGGATACGGACGAGATCTTTCAGACGTAGTACGGTAGTTGAATAGTTGTTCATCTGTTCAACTAGCCTGTTTCGGACAGCTCTCATGAGCGAAGCGATCTCGAATGCGTCGAATCGAGGCGACCCTTCTCAGTATTTTTCCTGTCAACAGAGGCCGTCAATGTACACAGTAGAAAACGATTGGTACAACGAAAGGTCTCCAAACGTTCATAATAGTTAATGCCTGTTACCTCGTGTATATGGTGGTTTATGGTAGCAATCGACATCGAAACAGAGGAAGGACAAAAGGAAGCGTTACGCCGAATGCTGACGATACGGGCGTTTGACACGAAAGCGGGCAATCTGTTCGGTGACGGGGAACTCCCGGGATTCGTTCACCTGTACATCGGCGAGGAGGCGGTTGCCGTCGGTGCGTGTTCCGCACTGGAGGAGGACGACTACATCACGAGTACACACCGCGGACACGGCCACTGCATCGCCAAGGGCCTCGATTTGGAAGAGATGATGGACGAACTGTACGGCAAAGCGAACGGGTACTGCAACGGCAAAGGCGGGTCGATGCACATCGCGGACGTGGACGCTGGCATGCTGGGTGCGAACGGTATCGTCGGCGCTGGCCCACCGCTCGCCACCGGTGCCGCACTCACCTCGCAGATCAAAGGCGAGGATACGGTGGCGTTGGCGTTCTTCGGGGACGGTGCGGTCGCACAGGGGCAGATTCACGAGGCCATCAACCTCGCGGCGACGTGGAACCTGCCGGCGGTTTTCCTCGTCGAGAACAACCAGTTCGGCGAGGGGACGCCGGTCGAAAAACAACACAACCTCCAGAACCTGAGCGAAACCGCGGAGGCGTACAACATCCCTGGATTCACCGTCGACGGGATGGACGTGACCGCCGTTTACGAAGCCGTGAAGGAAGCCCGGAAACGTGCGATGGACCGTGAGGGACCGACCTTCATCGAAGCGGACACCTACCGCTATCGCGGCCATTTCGAAGGCGACCAGCAACCTTACCGTACCGACGACGACATCGCGCTCTGGAAGGAAAACGACGCCATCGAATCCTTCAAGCAGCGGCTCATCGACGCCGGAACGATCACTGAGGGGGAGTTCGACGAGATGGAATCCGAAATCAGCGACCGAGTCGAGACGGCAGCGAAAGAGGCGAAAGAAGCGGCGTATCCCGACCCAACCGAGGCGTACGACGACATGTTCAACGCGACCGTACCCGAGATCGATAGCTTTGCAAAACAGATGCGGACTGACGGCGGTGAGGACCGATGAGTACCGAAAGCGCGCCGTCGTCGGAGCCGCCGGAAACCGAGGAGATGACTGTCAGGGAGGCGATTCGGTTGGCGATGCGGGAGGAGTTGGAGGACGACGACGACGTGTTCCTCATCGGCGAGGACGTCGGCGAGTTCGGCGGCGTCTTCGAAGTCACCAGCGGCCTCGTGGACGAGTTCGGTGAGGACCGCGTTCGGGACACGCCCATCAGTGAGGCCGGATTCATGGGTGCGGCTATCGGTGCCGCGGCGACGGGGTCACGGCCCGTCGTGGAAATCATGTTCGCGGACTTCATGGGCGTCTGCTCGGAGCAGATCATCAATCAGATGGCGAAAAACCGCTACATGTTCGGCGGCAAAACCGAGATGCCGGTGACCGTCCGAACGACGGAAGGTGGCGGGATGGGTGCTGCCAGCCAGCACTCGGGAACGCTGCACACGTGGTTCGCCCACTTCCCGGGCGTCATCGCCGTCGCACCCGGAACGCCGCGGGCCGCGAAGGGACTCCTCAAATCCGCCATCCGCTCCGACGACCCGGTGTTCGTCTTCGAGAACAAGGCGATGTACGAGCAGACGGGCGAAGTGCCGCTCGATCCGGACTACACCATCCCGCTGGGGACGGCGAAGGTCGAACGCGAGGGGGACGACGTGACGGTCGTCGCGACCCAGCGACTCGTGGGAGAATCGCTCGAACTCGCCGAGGAACTGGCAGGTGAGACCAGCGTCGAGGTCATCGACCTTCGGTCGCTGTATCCGCTCGACACCGACA